>JANMTF010000344.1:0-1547 GCA_031390175.1 Polaromonas sp. | reverse complement strand
GTGACAGATGCCACACCACTGAATGACGTGCGTGCCCAAGCCGTGCTGTCTCTGGTGCGCTCTGGTCGCGCCTACGTCAAGCTTTCTGCACCGTACCGCATTCAGTCGTCGCTCACGCCAAACGTCGATGCGGTAGCCCGCGTTGCTGTCCGATATCTGCAAGCCAACCCCGAGCGCTTGCTCTGGGGCAGCGACTGGCCTCACACCAACCGCGAGCCGGGCAAAACGGAGCATCAGGTCAGCGCCTACCGCCAGGTGGGGCCAGTGGCGCTGCTGCAAGGTATTTATGCGTGGCTACCTACTGCTGCGCTGCGCAAGCAAGTACTGGTGGACAACCCAGAGCGTTTGTACGGCTTTTAAACAACTCAGGGCGCACACACCCAATCCATCCGCGCCATACCCACGCGCGGCGCGCCCAGCTTTTCGTCCAGCACGCCCATGCGCAGTTGCGCACAGCCTTTTACCGTCACTGCGCTAGGGTTTGGGTCTACCGTGCCAATTTGTGCCAGCTTGGCCGCCAATTGCGCGGGATCCACATCATTGCGCGCCGCACCCTCAGGCGGGGCCACCACGATGGTTTTGCCGAAGGCGGTAACGTAGTAATAGGTTGGGTCGTTGCAGTTCAGGCTAAAGCGCTGGGCAGGGGTGGCGGCGGGGTCGGGGGCGTAGTCAATATTGATGCGGATGCGCTCATTCACAATCTCTACCGTGGGATCCGCCTTCGGTTGGATATTCACATTCTCACCATCGGCTTTCAGATCAAACAACCAGTTGATGCGCCCTATCTGCATCTTCAGTGCAAACACAAAACGCAGCAAGCGCTGGGGATCCACCTGGCCACTGGCGTCGCGCAGGAGTGCGATGGCCTGCTGCGAATGCCAGGCATCCAGCAACAGCTCGCCACGCAGGCTTTGCAAGCGCCCGGCTTCTAGTTGCACTTGGGCCTTGCATTCAATAGAGCCGTGCGGGTGCGCCAGGGCGAGCGTGGGCCAGTACAGCGCAGCCGCTGCCACTAGCGCCGCGCAGCGCGCAGGCCCCGCACCCACCGATCGCCCCATCAGCGGATCGCCACCGGGTTAATGATGGCCTGCACACCGCCGGTGATGCGCGATGCACCCAGTACAAACATGAACTCCCATGCTTTGTCTTTGACCAGCGGGCCGGTGTTCATGTTCTCCAAAATATAGATGCCATTTCTGGCCAATAAAATTTGGTGCACTTCAAACACGCCCACATCTTTTTCAAACGGAATCACTTCAAGTGCCCATGAGTCAGCACCCACAGCAATGACTTCTTTAGAGGCCAGGTACAAAGCACCTTCTTTACCCAGGCCAGGTTCACCCGACAAGAAGCGCTTGTTATCTTTGCCTTCCAGCGCCTGCCAGCCGGTGTGGAACAGCACTACATCGCCTTTTTTGATCGCAATGCCTTGCTTCGCGGCCTGCTCGTCAATCTCTTTGCGGTTAAATGCTGTGCCTTCTTTGACCATGTCGGTACCGTAATAGGCCGTCATGTCCAGCACAATGCCGCGCGTCACAAAGGCGGGT
>JANMTF010000260.1:0-2513 GCA_031390175.1 Polaromonas sp. | reverse complement strand
GCTACTTGCTGCAGTATCGGTAGCACGAAGGCCGCCGTTTTACCTGAGCCAGTTTGGGCAGAACCCAGCACATCACGACCTTGCAAGATGGCGGGAATGGCGGCGGCCTGGATCGTAGTGGGCGCGGCGTAGGCTTTTTCTTCCAGTGCGCGGTGCAGGGCAGGCAGCACGGTAACTGAAAAACCCAGATTAGAAAATGGCATAAATACAGTCACAAACTCTTAGAAGCTAACCACTCGCGCGGCGAGTAAATTTGAAGCCCACAGCCTTGAAAATCTTTGGCGTTGCGGGTAATGATGGTGTGTATGTCATGCGTCCGAGCTGCCGCCACCAGTACAGCATCTTCAAAGTCCCGCATCGGTGCGAGCGCTGCCGCTTCAAGCACGGCTCGGTTCACTGTAGCTATCTCGAATATCTTGAGCACATGCCGCACATGCGCACGCGCCTGCTCGCGACCAAAAGCACGGGATGCAAAATAGTCCACTGTGGTAAGTGACGTAGCACCGATATAGCCACTAACTTGGCCAAACTCTATCGCACCAATTACCTTATCGGCATCGTCCACAAACTCGGGGCGCGCCAGCAACAGGTCCAACACCACATGGGTATCGACTAAAACGCTCATTGGTATTTGCGCTCCAGGTATTTGTAATAGTCAGACTCATCCAACTTGGAGCCCGCCAAAATGCCCCGCAATGAACTGCGGCGCGCAGCAGGTGCGGACGGGTCAGCAGGCTTGTCTTGCACTGGCTCAGTCAGCCGAGTAAAGTAACCCGCCACCAGCTCCGACACCGAACGGCCTTCTTTGGCGGCGTATTCTTTAGCCTGGGCAATCAAGGCTTCGTCCAGGCGAAGCGTTAGTTTGGTGTTCACAGTGCGCTCCTTTTCAGTGTTTGACGTACATGTAATTTATATTGTACGTCAAACTAAGTTGACACACCGTCGGCCACACCATACAAATGAATGCTGATGGGTGCACACCACAGCGCTTGGTAGACTTTAATCCGCTGCGGCCACCTGGTATATCTGACCTTGAAAAAGGAAATTTTAATTTTCGATTTTCAAGGTGATATGATAAGCAAATGCAGATCAACCGCACCAGCCTATTTGACTTGATGAGTACGCAACTTGGCCAGTCTCGCGCGCTTGCCTTGCTGGGTGCCAGGCAGGTAGGCAAAACGACTCTGGCACGCGCCTACGCAGCCACCCATGACTGCGCCTATTTTGATCTGGAAGACCCTGCTGCCCTACAGGCACTGGCGCAGCCTCAGGACGCATTGCAGGCTCTGCTTAGACAGGGCCGTACAGTAGTAATTGACGAGGTGCAGCGGCGGGTAGACCTGTTCCCCCTGCTGCGTACATTGATAGACCGGTTCGAGCGCAACGCACAGTTTTTGCTGCTGGGCAGCGCGTCGCCCGTGCTGATGCAACAGTCGGGTGAGTCACTCGCGGGGCGCTTGAGTTTGTTGCACATGGGCGGGCTTGCCTTGTCTGAAACCGCGCCCGTGGACACCACCAGCCTGTGGCTGCGCGGCGGCTTTCCGCGCACCGCTCTGGCCAGCAGCGACCGCGCGGCGTTTCGCTGGCTGCGCGACTACCTGTCGCTGGTAATCGAGCGCGACCTGCCCCAACTCGGGCTCAATGTGCCAGCCCCGGTGATGCAGCGCTTTTGGCGCATGCTGGCGCACTACCACGCGCAAACCTGGAACGCCGCCGAGCCGGCTCGCAGCATGGGGGTAAGTGAGCCCACGGTGCGCAAATATCTTGATTTTTTAACTGGCCTGCAGCTGGTGCGCCAGCTACCCCCTTGGCACGAAAACTTGGGCAAACGCCAAGTCAAAGCGCCCAAAATCTACATCCGTGATTCTGGCTTGCTGCACTACTTGTGGGGCGTTGAAAATACCGAAGCCTTGTGGAATCACCCTAAAAGTGGTTTTAGCTGGGAAGGCTTTGCGCTAGAGCAAGTGCTGCACATAGCCCAGCCCGACGAAGCCTACTTTTGGGCCACCCACGCAGGCGCAGAATTGGACTTGCTCATGTTTAAACACGGCCTGCGCATTGGCGTGGAATTCAAACGCATGGATGCTCCCAAAATGACACCGTCCATGCACATAGCCATGCACGACCTCAAGCTGGATGCGCTGTATGTGGTTTACCCCGGCGAGCGCCGCTACGTCATGCATTGGCCTGCCCCCGGCGCGGTCAACCGCCCCGTAGAGGCCATACCGCTGAGCCACCTTGCACAGATGCATGCGGACTGGCGCTAGCCTTTAGGGGTAATGGTGTCAGACCCCTTTACCCGTACAGTAGAGTGAGCGATTGCGGGAAAAGTGATTGTGGAGACTTAGAAATGGGAAGTGGGAGACCTGACCCAATACTGCTAGTTTAACGAATTTTTATGGCAAACTCCGTGCATCACAACAACGGAGCACCCCATGGCCAGAACCAAAGCAGTTTTGGGTAACGCAGCGCGCTTGACCGACTACCTGAGCACCAGCTTGCTGGCACGCGTG
>JANMTF010000258.1:0-13391 GCA_031390175.1 Polaromonas sp. | reverse complement strand
GGGATATGCTTCATGGTGGACGCTCCTGCTTTCCTAAGTGGTTGATGGGACTTTCACTTTGACAGCATTTGCGCTGTTTGTGAAGGTGGGGGTGTCCATCCCATTGGAAGAATTTGGATCAGGCAATGTGCTTGTTTGAGCGCAGCGAGTTTGCACATTGACCCAAATTCTGAGTACTGCAGATGCTCCCCCGAAGGGGCCGCAGACCGGGGCGCATGCCCATGGCACACGCTCTGGCGCGAGCCGCGAGGTCTCGGTAAGGGACTCTTCGCACGCAAAAGGGGGGGACTGAGTCAAGCGCCGGAAACTACGCAAAAGGGGTCAGAGCAAAATTTCGTTACGGCGTTTCGCGCGCCGAGCAGAGGGTTGTCCTGAATTTTGATCTGACCCCATTTGCTTCTATGCCCCATTTGCTTCTATGACCCCATTTGCTTCTAAGCAGGATCTACCCACTACAAATCACACAGAGCCATTTTTATGCGCCTACTGAAAAAAAACGGCCCACACTGTCGCAGTGGCGCAACGCTTTTATCGTGGGCGGTTTGATGCTGGCCAGGGGTGTGGGACTGGCCGCTGTGGCCTCGCACGCCATCGGCTCCGCCACGGTAGAGCGCTTGATGGCGGTGCTGCCCATGGTGGTCGGCGGCCCGGGCCGGCCGTGGGGCGATCGCCCTGGCCGATGGGAGCTGGCGGGCATGGCGGTGGGTTTGGCCGGTGTAGTGCTGCCAGCCCAAGGACGAAGTTTTAACGCCTCTACGGTGGGTTTAATGGCCATTGCTGGGGCTACTTTGATGTGGTCGCTGGGCTCGGTGCTGCAAACCACCAAGCTCCCTCTTGCGGCAGGCCCGATGGGTTTTGCCAGTGAAATGTTGTGTGGTGGCGCGGTGTTAATGCTGATTTCTATGATTTTGGGTGAGCCGTATTCTTAGCCACCAAAGCCCATAGCTCCTGTGGCGTGGGCATATCTTGTGGCGTTTGGATCGCTGGTGGCTTTCAGCGCCTACCTTTTTTTGCTGGCCCACGCACCGCCCGCTTTGGCCACCAATTATGCGTTGGTGAACCCGGTCATCGCGCTGTTTTTGGGCCTCGTTTTGGCTGGTGAAGTGGTGAGCCAGCGCGAGTGGTGGGCCTCTGGAGTCATCCTGGCGGGGGTGCCGCCGGTGTTCACGGCCGAGGCTCGGCGGACACAGAAAACTGCCAGAGAGCGCCCATAGCTACGCCCCAGAGACAGCACTTCACAAAAAAACTTTGAAAAAACGTGATTTACCCCTAGAGGAAACGCTCCTTTTACAGTAGCATCCGTTCTGTCAGTGAGGCAATTGAGTCACCGACAGTTAATTAACTTAAATAGAAGGATATCAATCATGGCAACTGCGAAAAAAGCTGCGGCAAAGAAACCTGCTGCAAAGAAAGCTGCTCCAGCTAAAAAAGCTGCTGTAGCAAAGAAGGCCGCTCCAGCTAAAAAAGCTGCTGCGCCTGCTAAGAAAGCTGCTCCTGCAAAGAAGGCTGCTGCTCCTGCTAAGAAAGCTGCTCCTGCTAAAAAAGCAGCGCCAGCCAAAAAAGCTGCAGCAAAAAAAGCCCCCGCCAAGAAGCGCGTACCTAACGCTGCTTTCATGAAGGCTCTGGCTCTGAGCCCCGCACTGCAAGCCGTCGTCGGCGCAGCTGCTTTGCCACGCACCGAGATCGTGAGCAAACTGTGGGTGTACATCAAGAAGAACGGTCTGCAAGACAAAGTCAACAAGCGTATGATCAATGCAGACGCCAAGCTGAAAGAAGTGTTCGGCAAGGCACAAGTGTCTATGTTCGAGATGGCTGGCCTGATCGGCAAGCACGCCAAGTAATTTTGACTGGCGCACGCGCAAACACAAAATTTGCGCTTCAACAAAAAAGCCACCTCAGGGTGGCTTTTTTTATGGGCTAAGCGTGTATGCGCTATGGCTGCTCTGTAGCGTCGTCCTTCTTGACGGGCTTAGCCGCTTTAATCTCGGCCTTAAAGCGCTCTTTTAGAGTGTTGTAGTAGGCAGCACCTTCTGCGTTGGTCCACCACTTGGTGTACTGCTCACGGTCTTGCGCTGCACTTTCTGGTTTGGCTTCGCGCTCCAGCAGCTTATTGACTTTGACCACTGCATAGCCCTGCTCCGCTAGGTCAACACCTACAAACAGCGGAAACTTGGTGCTATCGGCACGCAGTACGGCGTCCACCAAAGGGCCGGGCAGTTTTTGCGACTGGTCGCGCGATACGGTCATTGCCTCGGGCAGGCTGGCCGACGCGGGCGTTGCCTGCCATGCAGCCAGCTTGGCAGCGCCCTCTTTGCGCGCCAGCTCTGCGCCTTGCGTGATCAGCAGGCGGGCGCGGGCACGCTCTTTGACCTCGGCAAACGGCTGGGTAGCAGCGGCAGTGTAGGCCACAATGCGGCCTGACACCAATTGGTTGGAGCCTGTTTCTACGGCTTCGGTATTGCGCTTCTTGTCTACCGCATCGGGCGCGAACAGGACGTTGAGAAATTTGGCATTGGCCAGAACGCCCGTCGCGCCGGGAGCGGCTTTGCGCTGCACATTAGATGCCGTCATCACAGTGAGCTTCAATTTGTCCGCCGTAGCTTTCAGATTGTCTGACTGCTCGTACACGCCATTTGTAAATGCCTCGGCCACTTCTGCAAACTTCTTGGTTGCTTGCTGCTTCTTCAGTTCGGCCTCAATCTCCGGGCGCAGCTCTTCAAAAGTTTTTTGCTTGGGCGTTTTGATGTCCGTCAATCGGATGATGTGGTAGCCAAAATCGCTCTCCACCACCGCGCTGGTGTCGCCTTTTTTCAAGGCGTAGGCTGCATCTTCAAAGGGCTTGACCATCGCGCCCTTGGCAAAAAAATCCAAATCACCACCTTGCGCGGCAGAGCCTGGGTCTTGTGAGTTTTTCTTGGCCAGCTCTGCAAAGCTGTCTGGTGCTTTGAGCACTTCGGCCAGAAGGGCATCGGCTTTGGCTTTGGCCGTTTGGCGTTCAGCCGCTGGTGCGGTTTTGGGCGATGCAATCAAAATATGGCTGGCGCGGCGCTCTTCCTGGCCAGCCAGGCGCGCTGCGTTTTGCTCGAAATAGGTTTTCACTTCATCAGCGTTCGGAGTGATGCCCTTGCGAATGCCTTCTACGTCCAGCACCACATACTCGATATTGGCTTGCTCCGGGGACTGGAACTGGGCTGGGTTGTCCTTGTAGTACTGCTCTAGTTGCGCGTCACTCACCACCACTTTGCTGGCGAAGTCTGGGGTGTTGAAGCGGGCTACTTGCACCTCGCGCCGCTCGAAAAATGCGTTCAGCGATACATCGGCCACGGCCGGGGTAGCTAAGCCGCTGCCGTTGATACCGTCAAGCACTTGGCGAGCCGAAATATCACCGCGCACCCGCGCCTCAAACATGTCGGTGCTCATACCTTGTGCGCCTACCAGTTTGCGGTAAGCGTCCATGTCCAGCTTGCCGTCAGGGCCTCGCAGCGCGGAGATACTAGGGTTTTGTTGCAGGTCACGCGCAACGCGCTGGTCGCTGGCCGTCAGGTTGAGCTTGCCAGCAGCAGCTTGCATCACGCGTTCTCGCACCAAGCGCTCCAGAGTGGCGTACTTGGCTTGTGGTGAGTCCAACAGCTTGGGATCAACGTTGGGCATAGACTGGCGGATACGCTCAATCTCGCCCTTGTGCGCGGTATCCCACTCACTCTGGTGGATGTTTTGCCCGTCGACCACTGCTACCGGGGCACCCTGATCGCGAAAGCGGCTGTAGCCGTCTACACCGAACAAAATGAATGAAGGTACGATCAAGATGAACAGCAAAATTTGCATGATCTTGATGTGCTTGCGAATTAAGTCAAACATCGCGCTACGCTTTCCTACCACGCGCAATAGGGTGCGCGTGTTTAACTGTAAATAAACTACACATACAAAAAAGGCGAACCATGGTTCGCCTTTTTCAACTGGTGGTGGGTGATGACGGGCTCGAACCGCCGACCTACGCCTTGTAAGGGCGCCGCTCTACCAACTGAGCTAATCACCCCACCTTAAACAGTATTTTAACCCAATCAGTTGAGCGCATCTTTCAAGGCTTTGCCCGGACGGAATTTAGGCACCTTGGCGGCTTTAATTTTAATCGCAGCGCCGGTACGTGGGTTACGGCCAATGCGTGCAGCACGCTTGCCTACAGCAAAAGTACCGAAGCCTACCAAGGACACGGTGCCACCTTTTTTCAGGGTGGTTTTCACGGCGGTGATGGTGGACTCAAGGGCGCGGGTAGCGGCAGCTTTAGAAATGTCGGCATGCTTGGCGATGTGTTCGATCAGCTCAGTTTTATTCATTTTGGCTCCTCAGCAATAAGTCGAGAAAAAAATTAAGGGACGTCGTTTTTTATGGCGGCGCGGTTGCGAATTCTATGCGGTTTTACAGCCTGCACAAGTCACAGATAAGGAAAAATCATTATCTGTAACCCTTGCTTTGCAATTATTTGGCACAAATTCGCCCGTACGTTGGTTTTTTCTTGACACGGGCAAGGCTTTTCTATTTGAAAAGTGAGGCTTTACAGCGCCTGGGCGATGGCCTTGCCCAAATCAGTGGTGCTGGCTGTCCCGCCCATATCGCGCGTGAGTGGTGCGCCACTGCCTGGCAGCATCACGCGCTCAATAGTGCTGAGAATTGCGTCGTGCGCGACCTTGTAGCCCAAGTGCTCCAGCATCATAGCGCCGCACCATATCTGGCCGATCGGATTGGCAATATTTTGGCCATAGATGTCGGGCGCCGAACCGTGCACGGGTTCAAACAGTGAAGGGAATTTGCGGTCCGGGTTGAGGTTGGCGCTGGGTGCAATACCGATAGTGCCAGTACACGCCGGGCCCAGGTCACTCAAAATATCGCCAAACAAATTGCTGGCCACCACTATGTCAAAGAAGGCAGGGCGCTGCACAAAGTGAGCGCTCAGGATGTCGATATGGAATTTATCCACGTTCAAGCCCGTGTAGTTTTTGGCCATCTCAATCACGCGCTCATCCCAGTAAGGCATGCTGATGGAAATGCCGTTGGATTTGGTGGCGCTGGTCAAATGCTTTTTAGGGCGCGACTGAGCCAACTCAAAAGCAAACTTGAGCACGCGGTCTACGCCGTAGCGTGAGAAGACGGACTCTTGCAACACCACTTCACGGTCGGTACCCGGGAAGATGCGGCCACCGACGCTGGAGTATTCCCCCTCGGTGTTCTCGCGCACCACATAAAAGTCGATCTCGCCGGGCTTGTAGGGCGTGCCGTCACGTTTAACCACTGGCGCGATGATGCCGGGCATCAGCTTGACCGGGCGCAGATTGATGTACTGGTCAAACTCGCGGCGAAACAGCAGCAGCGAGCCCCATAGCGAGACGTGGTCCAAAATTTTGTCAGGCCAACCGACCGCGCCAAAATAAATCGCGTCATGGCCGCCCACCAGATCTTTCCAGTTGTCGGGCATCATCTTCCCGTGCTTTTCAAAATACTCCCAGCTGGAGAAATCGAAATGGTCAAAGTGCAGGTCAATGTTGAATTTGCGCGCAGCAGCCTCCATCACGCGCAGGCCTTCGGGCATGACCTCTTTGCCAATGCCGTCGCCGGGGATGACTGCAATACGGTGTTTTGCCATGGTGGGGTTTCCTTAAGTGTTAAAAATAAAAAAGCGGAGAAAAATAAATGCTTAAACGATGAAAAAATTAAGTGCCTGGGCCAGCAGCAGCTCAGGCGCTTCTTCGGCAATGTAATGTCCGCAGGGCAAGGCCGCACCGCTGACGTGCAGCGCACGTTCGCGCCACAGCGGCAGCACCGCAAAGTTTTGCCCCACCACGCCTTTCTCGCCCCACAGTACTTTGAGTGGCAACGTCAATTTGCTAGCTGCGGCAACGTCGGCGCGGTCATGTATCAAGTCTATGGTGGCGCTGGCGCGGTAGTCTTCGCAAATACCGCGTGCGCTGCCCGCGATCTGAATACAGCGCTCGTACTCGGCCATAGCCTCGGGTGCAAAAGCGCTCAGGCCCGCATGGCGCTTACCCATCACACTGCGGATGTAGCGCACCGGGTCAGATTCGATCAAGGCCTCGGGTAGCGGCGGCGGTTGAATCAAAAAGAACCAGTGCCAATACGCCGTAGCAAAATTGAGCGACGTGTTTTCGTACATCGCCAGCGTAGGTGCAATGTCCAGCAACATCATGTGCTGCACCGCCTGGGGGTGGTCAGCGGCCAAGCGGTGCGCCACGCGCGCGCCGCGGTCGTGGGCCAATACCTGGAATTGATCAAAGCCGCGTGACTGCATCACCTCCATAGCATCCAGCGCCATCTCGCGTTTGGAATACGCGGCGTGCCCGGCGTCCGATACAGGCCTGCCCGAGTCGCCGTAGCCACGCAAGTCCATCATCACCACCGTAAAGCGCTGGGCTAATGCAGGCGCTACGCGGTGCCACATGGCGTGGCTTTGCGGGTGGCCGTGCAGCAAGAGCAAAGGCGCGCCTTGCCCACCGATGCGCCCCTGTAGCCGCACATTGTCACGCTCTACCGTAAAACTGGTGAAATTTTCAAACATGGGCAGGCAGTGAGAGGCGGTTAAGCGGTGGATGCGCGTTATGGGCAACGTGAGTTTACCCGCTAGCCTTGGGAGATTCACATGTAGTCTGAAATCAATGCCACCGTCACACCCCCATGTGAGCGAATTTTATTGTCATTGGTGATGAAGTATTTGCATTGGTTCTCCACCGCACTGGCCAGGTGGATAGCATCGGGAGTGCGCATCCCCAAGCTGCCACCCAGCTGCGCGGCCTGCAAAAATGTATCTCGCCCCACCTTGGTGAGCGTAAAAAGTCGCGGGTCCAGCAGCAGTTCTTTGTAGGTATCGATCACTTTGTGCTGCTTATCCCGAATCGGCTTGATGAGAATTTCGGTCAGCGAGAGTTCACTGGTAAAGGCCATTAAAGTGCCCTCCCCCAGCAACTCGAATATTGGCTCTACAGGTGCAAAAAAATTGTCATTCTGCTCAATGAAGCAAATGATCGGATGGACATCAAAATATACCCGCGCACCCTGCAAGCGCTTGAGCAAGGTGTTTATTTTTGCCATGCGTCACGCTGCTGGCTAATAAAGTCGTCTGCCGTGACCCTGCCCTTGTAGACACTGGTCACCGACTGTGCAAGCCGGCGTAGTTTTGCCAACTTATTCTCGGCAGGGGTGCCAACTGCGCGAATCAACACACCATCTTGCAACAGGGTGTATTGCAGGTGCCCAGGCGAATCCAAACCAAGTGCATGCATCACCTCGCCAGGCAAGGTGACCTGATTTTTCTCTCGAACACGAATCATCGGCATACGGGCCTCCATATTTCCAATATTAGGATTTTCCTACTGATTATAAGATTTTCTTAAATTTGATGCAGCACCCCTGCTTCTATGACTGAGGGAACTACGTTTTGAGCGATGCGGTGCGAACCACCAGCCACACCCCAAGCGCCGTCAACAGCGTACCCGCTACGGTGGCCACAGTGATGGCCTCGCTAAACAATATCCAGGCCAAAAAAGCGGTGGTCGGCGGCACGAGGTACAGCAGGGACGTGACCGACGTAGCTGCGCCGCGCTGGATGAGTATGTACAGCAGGGAGCTGCCGCCCAAGGTCAGCCCCACCACCGACCAAGCCATCGCCCAGGCAAGCTGCGCGTTCCACTGCATGGCCTCGGGCTCCAGCAAAGCCAACGGCAAGGTCACTAGCAGCGCCGCGCCTAGCTGCACCGCGTTGGCAGAGCGCACGTCGCACGGGGCGACAAAACGCTTTTGGTACAAGGTGCCAGCGGTGATGCTGAGCAAAGCCATGCCAGCAAAAGACAAATTGAGCGCAGTGGCCTCGCCGTGGCCCAGTTTGGCAGACACCACCAACACCAAGCCGACAAAACCCAGCGCCAAACCGCCCCATTGCCGAACACTCACTTTGCCGCCCATCGAAGACAACCACAGCGCGGTCAGCACGGGCTGCAAACCAACGATGAGAGCCGACAGGCCAGAGCCCATGCCCAGCTTGACAGCAGACCACACGCCGCCCAAATAGCCAGCATGCACCAGCACACCCACCACCGCCAAGTGCAGCCATTGCGCACGGCTGCGGGGCGCTTTGACCCGCGCCAGCACTACCCACGCTGCAAAGCACAGCAAAGACAGGGCGTAGCGCACGGCCAAGAACTTCATGGGGGGCGCGTACGGCATACCGTAGCGGGCGACGATAAAGCCGGTGCTCCAGATGAGCACGAACACGATGGGCATGGCGCGCAGCCAGGCATTTTGGGGTGCGCTATGGGCCATGTGTTGGGTGATTTCGCGTTAGGAGTTTAAACAGGTAACGCAAAAAGCGCTAAAAGATCGCAAAAAACGCCAAAAAATAAATCGCATCTCGCAAAAAAACGCTCTTCATTTTGCGTTTTTATTTTTATTTTTCTGTATTTTTTGCGTGGTCTGATTGATCTGTTACTTCGCCTTGGCCCGAATTTCAGGCAACGCTTTTTGCAGGTAGTACACCATCGACCACACCGTCAGCACGGCTGCGATCCAGATCAACCAGGTGCCCCACAGGTGCGTGGAAATGATGCCAAACAGCATGCCGTCGTAGAGCAAGAAGGGGATGGCGACCATTTGCGCAACGGTTTTAAGCTTGCCCAGCATGTGCACTGCCACGCTGCCCGATGCGCCAATTTTGGCCATCCATTCGCGCAGGGCAGATATGGCTATCTCGCGCCCAATGATGATGAGGGCGACAAACACGTCTGCGCGTTTCAGGTGCACCAGCACCAAAAGTGATGCACAGACCAAGAACTTGTCGGCTACGGGATCCAGAAACGCGCCAAACGAGGAAGTTTGGTTTAACCTGCGGGCCAAATATCCGTCAAGCCAATCGGTCCAGGCGAACACCACAAACAAAACAGTCGCTACCAAGTTTTGTGTAGTCACCTGAAAGCTGCTGTAGAAGATACCCACGATCAACGGAATCGCCAAAATGCGAGTCCAAGTTAAAATTGTGGGGATCGTGAAAAACATCACTCGATTGTGTCACGACAACACAACCAGCGGCGCTTCAAAGGCCTTCTACGATGGTGCGCAGCTGAAACTTCAGGGCATCGTTGTACAAAAACGTCTCATTGAATTGCCATGGGCCAGGCAAATTGCCCACCGGGCCAAAACTGGTGATGCGACGAACGGCCTGCAACGCCAGGTTATTGGTCTCGGGGCCGACCTTGGACTGGCGCATGAAGTCCAGGTTGCGGATAGTGCCGTCCGGGTTGAGCTGGATTTGCACCACGGGTATGCCGTAGAGCGGGTCTTGCAGCTTGCCGCTGGCCACAGCGCTGCTGTTGGCGGACATGATCATCTGCGCGGCGCGGCGACGGTACTCAGCCCAAGTGCGCACTGCGGGCAAGCCCGATACGGCGGGTGGCGCGGCTTGCGGTACAACCGCTGGTCTGGGTGCTTGGACTACCGGCGCTGGCGCTGGTACAGGCACAGGCGCTGGCGTGTGCGGCGGCAGTGGTTTGCTGGCGCAGCCCGCCAGCGTGATGGCTGCGGCCACAAAGGCAAATTGCATCAGCTGCGCGCGCGGCACAACGCCAAAGCGGCGCGTAGTCGCTACGGTATCGATAGCTGCTCCCACAACATTCTGTTGGGCTTTAAGTGGTTTATTCATAACATTTTGCATAGTATTTTGCGTCGTATTAGTGCAGTGCACGGTATATCTCTTCAGCCAAGTCTTTGGATATGCCGTCTACGGTGGCGATGTCAGCGGCGCCCGCAGCGGCCACGCCCCGAATCCCCCCGAAGCGCTGTAGTAGTTTCGCACGTCTTTTGGCCCCTACCCCCGGTATTTCCTCCAATTTGCTACCGCCGGTGCGCACTTTAGCACGCGCGGCGCGCATTCCTGTGATGGCAAAACGGTGCGCCTCGTCGCGTATCTGGGCTATCAGCATGAGGGCCGCGCTGTCTTTGGGCAAGCTGGCTTTCTCGCGGCCGTCGGCAAACACCAGCTCTTCCAGCCCTACCTTGCGGCCCTCGCCCTTCTCTACCCCGGCGATCAGGCTTAAATCCAGCCCCAACTGCGCAAACACTTCACGCGCCACACTCACTTGGCCTGCCCCACCGTCTACTAGCACCAGATCGGGCAGCTTAGGCGGCGAGGCCAGGATGATCTTCTTTGCTGTGGCCGCCTGAATACCTTCCACCTTCTCACCGGCAACCAGGTCTGCTGCAATCTGACGCCCCGGCAGCTCGCGCATAGCAACCTCAAACGCGCGCTGCGCCTCCACTATTTTGCTGTAGCGCCGCGTCAGCACCTGGCGCATGGCGGCATAGTCGTCGCCGCCCGTGATGCCCTCAATGTTGTAGCGGCGGTATTCGCTACTCTGCATCTTGTGACCATGGAAAACCACACAGCTGGCCTGCGCGGCCTCACCCGCCGTGTGGCTGATGTCAAAACACTCGATGCGAAAAGCGGCCAAGTCGTCGGGCGCGAGATCTAGCGCAGCCACCAGCGCGCGGGTACGGGCCTGTTGGCTACCCTCTTCTGCCAGTAAGCGGGCCAGTTGGATGTCGGCATTTTTCTGCGCCATCTCCAGCCAAATGCGCCGCTGCTCACGCGGGTTATGCACCGCGTTGATCTTGATGCCGGTTTGCTCAGCGAGCAGCGCGATCAGCTCGGGGTCTACCTTGTCGCTTACAAGCAAGGTGGGCGGGGGCGGCGTGTCCACATAGTGCTGCGCAATAAAGGCCTCCAGCACCTCCACACTAGGTGCATCGTTCACATTGCTGGGAAAGTACGGCCGGTCGCCCAAATGCCGCCCGCCGCGCACCATGGCCAGGTTCACACAGGCTTTGCCGCCTTGCACGCGCACGGCCAGTATGTCCACATCTTTGTCGCTCACGTTGTCTACCGCCTGCTGGTGCAGTACCTTGGACAGCGCGCTGATCTGGTTGCGCAGCTCAGCGGCTTGCTCAAACTCCAGCTTGTCGGCGTGGGCCATCATGCGCGCCTCCAGCTCTTTGACAATAGCATGCGTCTCGCCGCGCAAAAAACGCTCGGCGTTATAGGTGTCTTGCACATAGTCAGCCGCACTGATATGCCCCACACAGGGACCGCTGCAACGCTTGATTTGGTACAACAAGCAAGGCCGGGTGCGGTTGGTGAAAATAGTGTCTTCGCAGGTGCGCAGCATGAAGACTTTTTGCAGCAGCTGGATGGTTTCTTTGACTGCCCAAGCGCTGGGGTAAGGGCCGAAGTAGCGGTGTTTTTTTTCTACCGCGCCACGGTAATAGGCAATGCGCGGGTAGTCGGGTGCCAACACCGCCAAACGCTTGGCAGCAGGCTCGTCTGCAGCGTCGCGTGGAACTGCCACAAAACCATCAGAAGCTACACTATTCATAGCTGCTCCCGCTAAATTTTGCTGGTCTAGAGCGTTATTTTGCTTATATTCTCGATTCACCAGACTGCTCGGCGCCTGACCGGTCATCTTCAAATACGGGTAGCTTTTATCGTCCCGAAACAAGATGTTGAAACGCGGGTTGAGCGTTTTGATCAGGTTGTTTTCCAGCAGCAGCGCCTCCGCTTCCGAGCGCACCACGGTGGTCTCCATCCGCACAATCTTGCTCACCATGTGGCCAATGCGCGTGCCACCGTGGTTTTTTTGAAAATAGTTGGCCACCCGCTTCTTCAGGTTCTTGGCTTTGCCCACGTACAGCAAAGCATCGTCCGCATCGAAATAGCGGTACACCCCCGGCAGCGCAGGCAAGGCCGTTACTTCGGCCAGCAGGCTGGCAGCGTGTTTGAACGCAGCGGCTGGGTCAGCGCTGTGGTCAACGATATCGCTCTCAGGTAACAGGAGTTTCTCGATCATCCCCGTATTGTGGACAATCTAAGCCATGCAAACCGCTCATACTTGGGATATTTTCTGCAAAGTGATCGACAACTTTGGCGACATCGGCGTGTGCTGGCGCATGGCCTGCGGCCTGGCGGCGCGCGGCCAGCAGGTGCGCCTGTGGGTGGACGATGCCAGTGCGCTGGCCTGGATAGCACCGCAAGGTGCCAGCGGCGTACAGGTGCGTGCGTGGACAGCACAAGCACCCAAAACCGGTGTGGACACACCCGGCGACGTGGTGATTGAAGCCTTCGGTTGCGATGCAGATGCGGCGTGGCTAGCATCATTTAAGCAAACAGCGCCCGTGTGGATCAACCTGGAATACTTAAGCGCTGAGTCCTTTGCACAGCGCAGCCACGGCCTGCCCTCGCCCGTCATGTCCGGCCCTGCCGCAGGCATGACTAAATGGTTTTACTACCCTGGCTTTACACCCCACACCGGCGGCCTGCTGCGCGAGGACGACCTGTTGGCCCGGCAAGCCCACTTCAAGCCGCAACAATGGCTGGCGCAACTTGGTTTGGGTGAGGTAGCAGGCCATGGCAATGGCAGCAGCATTGATCGCCAAGGCGAACAAACCATCAGCCTCTTTTGCTACGAACCCCAAGCACTTAAACCCTGGCTAGAGCAACTTGCACGCGGCCCACAGCGCACGCGCCTGCTGGTCGCGCACGGGCGCGCAGCCGCTGCCGTGCGAGAGTTTCTACCTGCATTGCAGCCAAGCAGTTTTGCACACCAAATTTCCCTCCAGCCTCATAGAATATTGCGGAAGCAGCTACTATTATCAGAGCACTTAAGCATCCACTATCTGCCCCCTCTCACCCAGCGTGACTTCGACCACCTGCTGTGGAGCTGCCAGTTCAACTGCGTGCGCGGCGAGGACTCGCTGGTGCGCGCGCTGTGGGCAGGCCAGCCTTTTGTGTGGCATATCTACCCGCAAGATGACGGCGCACACGCCGCCAAGTTGGACGCATTTTTAGACTGGCTGCAAGCCCCTGCCGATCTGCGGCTGTTTCACCATGTGTGGAACGGCCTGAGCGCGCAGCCACTGCCCGCTGTTGATTTGGCAGCCTGGGGTGCTGTGGCTCATGCAGCCCGCCAGCGGCTGTTGGCGCAGAGCGATGCAGCCACGCAGTTGATGGCGTTTGCTGATGTAAAGTTTGGTCGGGTTTGTGCGCCCTGAGGGTAATTCGTCATGCTCTTCACCGGAGCAGGTCGGTGGCTGTCCCCAGAGGTACTGGGCAAGTTCTGTACGGGAGCAGGCCGGCGGCTGTTCCCCAGAGGCACTGGGCAAGTTTTGTATGGGATCTGGTCGGCGGTGTACTCGGCTCCGCGGCTGTCCCCCGTGCTGGCCTATGGCCAGCGACTCCTCCTTTATGCCGCTGCGCTGAGTACACCGCCGACCAGATCCCATACAAAACTTGCCCAGTGCCTCTGGGGAACAGCCGCCGGCCTGCTCCCGTACAGAACTTGCCC
>JANMTF010000239.1:0-3294 GCA_031390175.1 Polaromonas sp. | reverse complement strand
AGCTAGCGTCGTCATCGGTAATCCGCCCTTTTTAGGCGGCAGCAAAAAACGTGGCGAACTAGGTGATGCCTACTTTGAAGCACTCAAAACAGTATTCAAAGACAGCGTGCCGGGTGGCGCGGATTTAGTTTGCTATTGGTTTGACAAAGCACGCAAACAAATCGTCAAGCAAGGTTTAGGCGCTGCGGGTTTGGTATCAACGCAGTCTGTTCGGTCAGGCAGTAACCGCACTGTGTTGGATGCCATCGTTCGCGATACCCGTATTTTCGATGCGTGGGCTGATGAAGAATGGGTCAACAACGGCGCAGCTGTACGAGTGTCACTTGTCAGTTTTGGCTGGGGTCAGTGTTGCTTCTTGAACGGGCAGGAGGTAAAGCGCGTAACCGCCGATTTAAGCAGCAGCGCGGGTTTCGATATCACAACCGCCAACGTTCAACCAGAGAATAAAAATGTGGCGTTTAAAGGTGCTGAAAAAACGGGGGACTTCGATATAGCTGGTGATCTGGCACGCGCTTGGCTTTCCTTACCAAACCCCAATGGAAAGTCTAACGCTCACGTATTGGTACCGTGGCGCAATGGCTCGGACATTACGGATCGACCCAAAGATCATTGGGTTGTTGACTACGGCGTCAGCACTTCGGTAAGTGAAGCTGCTCTTTACGAAAAACCTTTTGCTCACGTTGTCAGTGCGGTCAGACCGCATCGTCTAGCAAACAATGACCGTGGCCGTCGAGAAAACTGGTGGCGTTTTGGACGCAACGGTGCGGATGTGCGTGCTGCAACAAAAAGCCTAGATAGATTCATCGTTACGCCACGGGTAGCAAAGCATCGATTTTTTGTCTATCTCAGCGCCGCGTTATCGCCAGACTCCCGGCTTTTTGTAGTTGCACGCGCCGACGACACAACCTTCGGCATCCTCTCCTCGCGCATCCACGAAGTCTGGTCACTGGCCAACGCCTCCATGCACGGCGTGGGCAACGACCCGACCTACAACGCCAAATCCTGCTTTGAAACCTTCCCCTTCCCAGCAGGCCTGACACCCGCAGACACGGCGCACCAGCGCACGGAGCAGCTAGAAGACGGCGCGCTGATTCCAGCCGATATTCTTAAGTCAAATCAGGCTGTAGCCCAACAGAATATTGCGGGAGAAGCTATCAAAGGTGAAGCAACTCGCCACACCGCTATGGCCATAGCCAGCGCCGCCGAACGCCTGAACGACCTGCGCGAGGCTTGGTTGAACCCGCCCGAGTGGACGCGCCGCGTACCCGAGGTAGTGCCACTGGGCATGGCCACATCGCCCTACCCCGACCGCATCTTGCCGCGTGACAACATCAGCGAGGCTGACATGAAGGCGCTGCAAAAACGCACGCTGACCAACCTGTACAACCAGCGCCCCAGCTGGCTGGCCATGGCCCACCAACAGCTAGACGCAGCCGTAGCCGCAGCCTACGGCTGGGCCGACTACAGCCCCGAGATGCCGGACGCCGACATACTGGCCCGCCTGCTGGCACTGAACCATGAGCGTAGCGCTGCGTGAGCAGGCAGGGGCGCACTACCCTCATGCTGGCCCCACTCACACAGCCGCTTGCGGATCAGCCATAGGGCAGTTAGTGGCTTACCGACACTACACATTTAGTAGCTGCTCCCGCAATATTCTATTGGGCTAGAAGCGTATTTGGCTTACAAATAGCGGGTGTGCAGCAGATACAGGGCATCGCCGCGATTCGCTATGCGAGAGCTTTAACTTGTGTAAGCAACTCCCGGCCGTGTTGGAAACCGCACCAGCTAAATCAAACTAGCCGCAATATTGATAGTGAGCGCCAGCACGGTGGTGTTAAAGACAAACGCCACCACGCAATGCACCAGGCCAATGCGGCGCATGCTTTTGGAGGTGAAGGCGACGTCGGCGGTTTGGCCTGAGGTGCCGATGACGAATGCGAAGTAGAGAAAGTCGCCGTAGTCAGGCGCATCGTCATTGGGGAAGTCCAGCCCACCGGGCAGGTTGTTAGCCCGCGCTACGTAGTAGTCGTGGGCGTAGTGCAAGGCAAATATCATGTGGGTAAAGCCCCATGATGAGGCGATGGTCAAACCTGCCAGCAGCATGTGGGCGTACTTCTGGCTGGTTTTCACTTCTTTGATGACCGCCAGCTCCACCACGACGGCGCTGAGCGCGAACAGGGCCGCCAAAATAACCAGGCTCAATATCAGCAGCTTGCCGTCGTCTTGTACGCGTGCGCGGCGGTGGATTTGCTCGGGCGTAGAGCGCAGTACCATGGCGCTGCCCAGCAGCAGGTAGATGCAGGTGGTGACGTTCCAGCCGATGATCATGCGCGTGATGGTGTGCAGCCCCAGCGCTGTGGGCATGGCCAGCGCTGTGAGCAGCCCCAAGGCGATGGAGGTAAGCAATAAAGGCCGTGCGCGGATTTGGTTCCAGACAGCATGTTGTGGGCTGGGCATACGGGCCATTGTAGGGGCCAGCGCCTCTTCGCAACGGGAGGGTCAAAAGCACCCATTGCGGTGCTACCACCTTGGCTAGCTTCACTCCGGTTTGCATCTGCAGGCGCAGATTTTTACTTCTTTTTTTATAGCTGCTACCGCAATATTCTATAGGCCTGCAAAGCTAAATCGTTTATAAAGCCTGATGAACAACTTGCCCCGCACTGCCGCCCTCTTTTGCATCGCCCTGTGGTGGGGCTCGCTTACCACCCTTGGTTTTTTTGTGGTGCCTATGCTTTTTGCGCACCTGGAGACAGCGCAGGCTGCGGGGCGCATGGCGGCGCGGTTGTTTGGGGTGCAGGGCTATCTGTCGCTAGCCTGCGGCGTGCTGCTGCTGGTGCTGCCCCGCCCTGGACGGGCAGCGCTAGTGTGGGTGCTGCTGGGCCTGGCCGCATCGCTGCTGGTGCAATGGGTGGTGTCGCCGCTGATTGTGGCGCGGGACAACCTGAAGCTGTGGCATGGCCTGGGCTCAGCGCTGCACCTGGGGCAATGGGTGTGCGCAAGTGCTTTGCTGTATGTGCGTAGCCGCTAAGGCCTTGCCAACACACTGAACATCACTATTTATTTAATAGCTTTTTCCGCAACATTCTATGGGGCTACAACCGCATTTGATAAAATTTATCGGCCCACAATATCTTGTGTCCAGGTATCCAAAGACGAAAACGCAGCCTCGGTCTGCAACACATCTAGCGCAGAGAGTCCCGCCTGCCGGGCTTTGCTTTTCCATCCTGCGACTACGCCCACCGCCTTGTCGATCATGCTCTTTGCCACACTGGCTTGCAGGCCATAGAAAGCTGC
>JANMTF010000235.1:0-6928 GCA_031390175.1 Polaromonas sp. | reverse complement strand
TCGCACATGGCGGGTGTCCAGGCTTGCACATGGTCACCGAAAAAACTCTTTTGTTGCGTCAAATTGGCTACCGCCACATCGTCGCCAGCGATCAAGTAACGCATCACCTCACACAGGTAGGCAAAGTGGTCTTCTGTCTCGGGCATGGTCTCATCCCGCTGCAAGCCGAGTTTGGCTAAATCGGTACGCAATCTGGCCAAAGGTTTTTCGTTCAAAAAACCACTGAGGTAGTGCGAGCCGAACACATACACCTCGGGCTTGCCTACGCCGCCAAACAGGGCGTTGTACTCGGCTTGAATGCTTGCGTCGTCTGCACTGCGCGCGGCAGCTACCACCTCACGCCACGGCTCTTCCAGCAGGCCACCCTGTGCGGGCGCTTCGGTGACGGCCACGCGCAGTTGCGCCAGCAGCTCTGCACTGGGTGGCGAGTAGTACAGCGCAGCCAGCAGGCCGTACACCTCGGCACGGGCGGTTTCTTCGTCGAGGGTGGAGCCGGATAGTTCGCTCATAGCTTGTCAATGGTGGTTTCGTTTTTGTCGGAGTACATGTCGATGACGCGGCAGTCGCCGCACATCTTCAGGCGGTTCAGCGCGTCGCCCTGGAACATGGCGTGGCCTGCCAGTTTGCCCAGCATGGCCTCGATGGCTTTGAGCGTGCCAAAGGGCTTTTTGCAGCGCATGCATTGGTAAGGAGGCACTTCGTTGAGCACCTGCGGCTCTTTGCGGGCGCTCGTCAGCAGCAAACGCGGTTGTAGGGTGATGGCGTTCTCTGGGCAGGTGGTGACGCACAGGCCGCACTGCACACAGTTTTTCTCAATCAAACGCAGTTGCGGTTTTTCGGCATTGTCTTGCAGGGCGCTGGCGGGGCAGGCGCTGACGCAGCTCAGGCACAGGGTACAGGTGTCTTTGTTCACCACCAAGGTGCCAAACGGCGCGCCCGCCTTTGGCAGCTCAATCGCTTGCGGCAGCGCTTTGCCCAAGGGCGCGTGGGTAATCAGGTGGTCGAGCGCAAAATCCAAAGTACTGCGCTTCTCCGCTGCGATGGCAAAGCGGGCGGGCGTTGCCGGCACGCTTTGGCGGGTTTGGCCCAGCACTTGCAGGGCTTTGTCCAAGCTGCCCGCATCCTGCGCCTGAACCAAGGCCACATGGGTACCGGTGTAGCCCAAGCCGCGCAGCAGGGTCTGCGCGACATCCATTTGCTGCTCTAGGCCGATCAGGTAGTCGGGCGCTTCTTCGTCGCTGGTCAGCACGGCAATTTGCGATGCACCCATGGCGATAGCGCTGAGCCACACGTCGATACCGATGCTGGCGGTGTGCCACACGGCCATGGGAATCACGTTATGCGGCACGCCATGGGCTTTTTTCAGCTGTGCAGCGCGGCCCAATTGCTCGACCAAAGCCTGGCCTTTGACTTGGCTGTGCAAGAGCAAGGTAGCGTCTTTGCCACCCGCCGTGGCATAGGTGCTGAGCAGGGTTTTGATCTTCACGCCCTGCTCGTTGGCGCGCGGATAGCCATAGGTGAGTGCGCCCGTGGGGCACACGGTGGTGCAGGCACCGCAGCCAATGCACAGGTTGGGGTTGACCTTGATTTGCTGGCGGCTTTTTTCGCTGGTGATCGCTTTGGCTGAGCAAATGTCGACACAGGCATTGCAGCCTACGGTTTCGTTGCGGGCGTGGGCGCAGATCTTTTGCTTGTAGGCGAAAAACTTGGGCTTTTCAAATTCGCCGACCATGTCGCGCAACTTGATCAAGGTGGCCGTGCTGGCCTCTTTGAAGTAGCCTTGCGGTGCAGCGTGCCAGTCGATCAGGGGCTGGCCGGATAAATCCAGCACCAAATCAAACTGCTCGGTCAACGCTTCTGGCTCACGGGCAAAATCAATCGCCCCGGCCACATCGCACACCTTCACGCAGGCGCGGTGGCTCTGGCATTTGTCCATGTTGACTTGAAAGTCCAGGCCAATGGCCTGCTCGGGGCAAGCGGCTACGCAGGCGTTGCAGCGGGTGCACAGGTCCAGGTCAATCGGGTTGCTGCGCTGCCATTGCAGCTCAAACGCACCTAGCCAGCCTGTCAGGCTTTGCACCTTGCCAGTGAGCTGCGGGTATTTGCGCGCCTGGCTCCAGGCGGGTGTTGCGCCCTCCCCTGGCCCGGTGGAGAAAATAGTCACACTCAGCGTGTCACCCACTACGTCGGCAGCCTGCATGGCCGCATCGAGCGGGCCAATGATCAGCAAACGGCCTTGGCTTTTGTAAGTAACAGTGGCTACCGGCTCGGGGTCAGGCAGGTGCGCGGCGGCGAGCAGCGCAGCCAGCTTGGGCATCGACTTGGCAGCGTCTTTGCTCCAGCCACCGGTTTCGCGGATGTTGATGAATTTGATGGGCGAGACCACACCTGCTTTGGCACCCACCGTCTCGTTGGCCAGCTCAGCAAACAGGCGCTGCTCCTGGCCGCAGGCCACCACGACATCGTCGCTGGCCTTGATGGCTTTTTGGAAAAAGCCTGCCTCTCGGCGGCACAGGGTGCTATGCAGGGTTAAATCTTCATCCAGCGCTAGGCCTAACGCCTTCGCGTTCAGGGGCATGGTTTGGTTGCAATCGCAGATCAGGGTCGTCATGGGGGTTCGGGGTATCTAAAGGAAGCAGCGAGGGGCTTGCTGGGGCATGGAGCGCTTGGCTGGCTGTTTCAAAGTCTAACGGGGTACTAGGCGCTAACTGTGCCACGGTTTGCACGTCCGGGGTATACGCATCATCCCTTGCTTGCGGGGGTGTATCTTGGCTTGTATCGGCTACGGGCTGCGCCAGGGGAGCGGTTTGCGCTGCGTTTTTACTTTTTTCATCGTTGGTTGCAACCTCTTCTTCGTCACGCTCAAACAGCTTTAAGAATTTGACCGATACCATTTCCTTGAGCATCGACTCAGGGATAGGATCTGACTTGGAATAGTCGTCCACATAGGTGTCCATCATGTCCATCACGTTGTAGTGCGGATCGGTGAACAGCTTTTTCATGGCCGCGTTTTTTACTTCGGGCGATACATTGCTCACCATATACGGCTTGAAGTCTGAATCAATCGTCAGTGCCTTCGCGTCGTCCAGCGTCGGGGCTGCTGGAAGTGCGTTAGCCTGCGCTTCGGGGCCATCATCCACTACACTATTCGTAGCTGCTCCCGCGATATTCTGCTGGGCTAGAGGTTGATTTTGCTTTAAGTTTTGAGCCTGCAGGGCTTTTGCAGGCTCCGCTGCCAGCGCCACGTCCGGTGGCGGCACTTCAGCCACCGGCACGCCCGCGCGCACGTCTTGTTTGCGACGTGACCAGCGGCTTAAAAAGCCGTCACTGCGCATACCATCATCTTTGCTATCCGCCATGGCCGCCGCCTCCAAACTTCTTCTCCGTGCTGACCGATGCGGGGTTACCAAAGCGGTCTTCCAGCGCCTGGAAGCTCTGCGGGCGCTTGCGCTTTTTCGGCTCCGCCACAAAATGCTCTTGCGCAAAGGCACTCAGCCACTCGGCCACCTCCACGGGCGCGGGTACCTGGTCTACCTTCTCCTGGGCGTCCAGCCAGCGGCCAGCGTCGTGGTAGCTCAGGCTCACTGCCGTGGGTATCGCCATCACTTCGTCGCTCAAACCAGGCTCTTCTTCCATGCGCCAAAGCACAAACCAGCACGGCGCGTCGGTAGTGGCGTTCAGGTAGTAGCCCTCGGCATCATCTTTGAACAGCTCTACCTTATAGCCCGGGTACAACCAGCGTTCTTCGCTATCATTTTTAACCAGCAAGCGCGGCACCGCGCCAAAGCCGTCTTGCTGCTCCACCACGTCGTGCAGCACCCAGCGGAAGTCCAGCCAGCGCGCGGCCGCGCCCGTCATGCGCTCTTTGCGCATGGTCACGGCGACTTGAATACTGGGGCGTTGCATCATAGAAATCCGGGTAACACGGGTGTGGCTAAAGCCCTCACTTCGGGCCTGCGATGCGCGCACTCATAAACTGTAGGGCATCACCCAAGGTATCACGCCATACCATCCACTCATGGTCGCCATCCACTACACGCAGTTCAATTGCACCCGGCTGGTGCAAACGTAAACGCTCGTAGAGCATGGCGGCTTGCAAGGCGATGCCAAAAGTATCGTGGTCACCCGAATTGATATACAGGGGGACGATGGTGGCCGATTTTTTGTACCCGTCAATGTGCGTCACATAGTTAAGTGACTTCCAAAGCTCTGCATCAAACTTGCCATCTTTTTGAAACGGTGGGTTGCGCACACCTGAGGAATGGCTGGGAGGCACGGGGTCATAGATAGCGGGGCTGAGAATGGCCGCTGCTGCAAACATTTGCGGATACTTCATCACCAGATTGAGTGTGCCGAAGCCACCTGCTGACAAACCCGCGATGAGTCGGTTGCTACGCGTCGCGTCAATACGGTATTTACCTTCGGCGTGGGGCATTACTTCTTTCACCAAAGCAGTTTCACCTTTTTCCTTGGCACCATCGACCCACCACGCTCCTGTATGGCCCGGCATGACGACGATCATTGGGGCGATCAGTTTGCGGGCGATCAAGGCATCCATCGTCTCGCGTGCACCGCCTTTGGCAACCCACTCGTTTTCGTCGCCACCCGCACCGTGCAGCAGGTACAGCACTGGATAACGCTTGGTATCTTTCTTGTAGCTATCGGGCAAGTAGACAGTGTATTTATAGTCCCGGCCAATAGCCTCGGAGCGAAAGGTCTCGGTCACTATCTCGCCCGCGTGCGACAAGGAGCACAGTGCGAGATAAAACAAACCCATGAGGATTTTGTGAAGGTAATTCATAGTAGGATTTTTCTGGTAGCGAAAACAGGAATTTAAACGGTGGAAAATGAATTATGGGTTGGATTTAACCCAGTTGTAAACGGTATTTCCCCCCTTAGAACAGCACTACACCGCGTATGGACTCACCGCTTTTCATCAAATCAAAGCCTTTGTTGATGTCTTCGAGTGGCATGGTGTGCGTAATGAGGGGATCAATACTGATCTTGCCTTCCATGTACCAGTCCACAATCTTGGGCACATCGGTGCGGCCGCGTGCGCCGCCGAAGGCGGAGCCTTCCCACTTGCGGCCGGTGACCAGCTGGAAGGGGCGGGTGCTGATCTCTGCGCCTGCCTCGGCCACGCCGATGATGATGCTGCGGCCCCAGCCCTTGTGGGTGCACTCCAGCGCCTGGCGCATGACCTTGGTGTTGCCGATGCACTCAAAGCTGTAGTCTGCGCCGCCGTCGGTCAATTGCACGATGGCATCGACGATGTTGCCGCCAGCGGCCTCAATGTCTTTGGGATTCAAGAAGTGCGTCATGCCAAACTGGCGCGCCATGGCCTGGCGCGCGGGGTTGATGTCTACGCCGATGATCTTGTCGGCGCCGACCATTTTGGCCCCTTGAATCACATTCAGGCCGATGCCGCCCAGGCCAAACACCACCACGTTGGCACCGGCCTCTACCTTGGCGGTAAACAGCACGGCACCAATGCCGGTGGTCACGCCGCAGCCGATGTAGCAGACCTTGTCAAAGGGCGCATCCTTGCGAATCTTGGCCAGCGAAATCTCGGGTGCGACGGTGTAGTTGCTAAAGGTGGACGTGCCCATGTAGTGAAAAATTGGCTTTCCGTCCAGGCTAAAGCGGCTGGTGGCGTCTGGCATGAGGCCCTTGCCTTGTGTGCCGCGAATCAGCTGGCAGAGGTTGGTTTTGCGTGACAGGCAAAACTTGCAGGTGCGGCACTCGGGCGTGTAGAGCGGAATGACGTGGTCGCCCTTTTGCAAGGTGGTCACGCCCGGGCCCACGTCCACCACAATGCCTGCGCCTTCGTGGCCCAAGATAGCGGGAAAGATGCCCTCGGGGTCGGCGCCGGACAGGGTGTAGTAGTCGGTATGGCAAATGCCGGTGGCTTTGATTTCCACCAACACCTCGCCAAACTTGGGGCCTTGCAGGTCTACGGTTTCAATGGTGAGGGGCTGGCCTGCTTTCCAGGCTACTGCGGCTTTTGTTTTCATGGTGTGTGGTTCTCAAATGTTGGGGGAGGGGGATTTTTTGAACGCAGAGGGCGCGAAGGTTACGCAAAGTGCGCAGAAGGGGGAGAAAGAATACAAAAGGAAGAGAAAGAGAAAGAAAACAAAAAAATAAGAAAAATTTAAAAAAATAAAAACCAATGCTAATTCATATTAAATTATCAATATGAATTTTCTTTTTGGTTTTATTTTTGTATTCTCTTTTTTGCGCCCTTTGCGAAACCTTCGCGCCCTCTGCGTTCAAAAACTCCCCGCTCCCTGTATGCGTATCAAGTATCTTTAGAAATCTTAATACTAGGAAACTTGCTAGAAAAGTCTTTAGCCTTAGCAGCAATTTTGATCGCCACCTGGCGTGCAATAGCCTTATAGATGCCAGCCACTTTGCCATCCGGGTCAGACACCACAGTGGGCCGGCCGTTATCGGCCTGTAAGCGGATTTGCATGTCCAAAGGCAGTGCGCCGAGGTAGTCCATGTTGTACTCAGCCGCCATCTTTTTGCCGCCGTCTTCACCAAAGATGTGCTCGCTGTGTCCGCACTTTGTGCACACATGCACAGCCATGTTTTCGACGATGCCCAAAATCGGCACGCCGACTTTTTCAAACATTTTGATGCCTTTTTTGGCATCCAGCAGGGCGATGTCTTGGGGGGTGGTGACGATGACTGCGCCGGTCATGGGCACTCTTTGCGAGAGCGTGAGCTGGATGTCGCCGGTGCCGGGGGGCATGTCGACGATCAAATAGTCCAGGTCTTTCCAGTTGGTCTGGCGGATCAGTTGCTCTAGCGCCTGGGTGGCCATGGGGCCGCGCCAGACCATCGCTTCGTCTTGGGCTACCAAAAAGCCGATGGACATGACCTGCACGCCATAGTTTTCCATGGCTTCCATGGTTTGGCCGTCCTC
>JANMTF010000155.1:0-11448 GCA_031390175.1 Polaromonas sp. | reverse complement strand
CTGAGGCCAGCAGGACATGCGATCCATGCCTTCATATGCTGGCAATTAGTTACAAGCTGAGCAACCGTTGTTGGTGGCCAGGTTTTGCACAGCGCGGGTGCCATTGCCGGAGGCTGCGTTCGTAATGTAAGAGTGCTTGGCATACACGGTCTGCTTGGACTCGTCGTTGATGTTCACCACGCCAACGTTAGATGCCAGGCTTTGGGTGGCAACAGTGTTTGTGCCAGATGCCTTGTTGCTCACAGTGGAGTTCTTCAGCGTGGTTTTTTGGTCGGAGTCATCCTTGACAGTCACGTTACCTGCATTGCTCGACAGGTTTTGAGATGCTTTGGTGCCTAAGCCGCTGGCCTTGTTGCTTACTGTTGACCACATGGCGCTGACGCTTTGGGTAGAGTCACCGTCGATGTTGATGACGGGGCCTGATGTGGTGGTGCCGCCGCTGCCGCCGCTGTGGCCGTTGCCGTTACTGTGGCCGTTGGTGTTGCCGTTGGCGAAAGCCACAGATGCAGCCAGGACGAGTGCGGAGATTACGAGCTTTTTCATGATAAATACCTCAAAAAGTTAAGTTGACTTACAAATTGCCCCAAATCCAGCGAATTCCAGCTCCAGGGCTTTGCGACAACACGTTGCGGGGGTTTGGCTGTTACCAGCTGACTCGCTCCGTTTGCGTTTTGTCTGGGATGGAGTTTGCGCGGCCAAGCACATATCCTCAATACCTGTTGTTGGCTACGCTATTTGTGTGAATTGACACATCTATGTGCACTCTGTCACACTAAGAACGAGTCGTTCTCAATGGTGTATCGCCATTGTTAACAAAGTAATTATTTTTATGTGCGTTAGCGAACAGACTGAGTGATGCCTCTACGAAAAAATCGGACTAGGTTACTTACAGTGCGTAGCAGTTAAAAACGCAGGTAAATCAGTTGAATGTAATCAGGTAGTATCTAAATGTTTCTAATGTAATAAAAGTAAACAAACTTAAAAAACAAAGCGAATATTTGGTGAATTGGGGTTGTAACGTCATTTTTTATTAACACAGAGCAAGTAAAAAGATAAAAAAATCACAACAGAACGTGATGTTCAGGAGAAAAGTTAAATGGAAAACTATTTCAACGCGGTATCAACAGGCCATGAAGCCCCATTTCTCAGCGGTGCGTCGCCGCTGTCCAACAAGGCGATGCCCGCGTGGCCGACCTATTTTGTGGGTCAGGCCAACAGGCCGACAAGGGTGCTGCTCGTGGACGACGATGTGCATGTGCGCAGGGTGATTGCCGATGAATTGCTGGCCGATCCACGCATCCACCTCGTAGCACAGGGCGGCAGCCTGAAAGAGGGTAAGCATCTGGTCACAACGGGTGACTTTGATGTGTTGCTGGTCGATTTGAATTTGGGCGATGGTTTGGGTTTTGATTTGATTCGGCAAGCCAAAACAGTCAGGCCCCTGGCTGAAGTCATCTTGATTTCGGTGATGGAGGATGAGGACCACGCTTTGCATGCGTTTGAGCTGGGTGCCACAGGCTATTTTGTCAAGCATTCATGGTTTGGCAGTTTCCCCGATGCGGTGCTGCAAGTAGTCAATGGCGGTGCGTCGATTACGCCCAGCCTGGCGCGGCGGTTGCTGAAAAAACTCGACTTTGGGCATGGGCAAGCTCACGCACCCAAGCCAACGGTATCGACGAATAACGATATGTTTTTGCTATCAGAACGAGAGCGGGAAGTGCTCAAACTGGTGGCTGCAGGCTATGTTAGTGACGAGATCAGCAACATGCTGCATATCAGCGTGCAAACCGTTAACACGCATATCAAAAACACCCACCGCAAGCTCAATGTACGTACCCGAGCCCAGGCGGTCAAACTCGCTGCACAAAGTGGCTTACTGTGACTGAAGCCATGGTTTTGGCCCAGTATTTGCCAGACCTGACAGCAAGCAGTTATGCGCTGCAGCTGATGGTGTACCACGCTTTAGTTGGTGTGGCTGCGGGAGTTTTATTAATCAGCCTTGGATGGGGGCGCACGCTGTTTGGTGGCCTGCTGCTGGCATATGCCTTGCTGGGTACGGCAATCTTGGGCTATGCCGCGTGGTCAGGTCAAAGTAGTGGGTCGTTGATTGGCGCTTGGCGCGTGGCGAGTGTGCTGGGTCTGGGAATGCTAAGCCTCGCGCTGGTGTGGAAATTCAAAAACGATCCTGGGCCCAGGCAGTCGTTGGTAGCAGTCGCAGGGGTATGGGCCTTGGGCATCGTGGTGGAGGATTTGGCAATGCAAGCGCATGGCGCGCCAGATTTACGTGCCATGCATGTTTTGTTTTGCGTTTTTGTGTTGCTACTGTGGCTGGTGCTCACTGGGCGGGTTCATTGGGTGCATATGCCGATGGACTATAGACCGCTTGCATCTTCAGCACACGGTCCAGGTTTTGGCAAGCTCAGTGGCTTTGGTTTGAGCACGCAAGCGCATACTACCCACACCTACGCACTGGCCGCAGTGGCCGATGAGCGCAAGCGCATCGCGCAAGACATCCATGATGGAGTGGGTTCGCAATTGGTCGGTCTTATCGCCAGCCTTGACGCCACGTCACCTGTTCATAAACGTCTGCATGTGGCGCTGGAGTGTTGTCTGATGGATCTGAAAATGGCCGTAGACAACATGGACATTGCCAATACGAATATATTTGACTCACTGGGAAGCTTGCGTTACAGATTCACACCGTCGCTGCAGCGTGCGGGTATTCGCATGGTGTGGCGGGTAGACACTGCCGGGCCATTGCTGGCTTTGCCGCAGCCTAGCGTGGCGCATGTGATGCGTATTGCTCAAGAGTGTTTAGCCAATGTACTAATGCACTCGCAGGCCAAGACGGTGCGGTTGATCTGTCGTTACGAGCTTGCTCCCCCGCGCATGCTGTTGGAGGTGCAAGACGATGGCGTGGGTATGGTGCACAACCAAGATGGTGCATGCGTAGGTAAAGGCCTGTCCGGCATGCGCGAGCGGGCTCACAGCCTAGGTGCAAAGATTGAGATGGATACTAAGACGGGCTTTGGGATGCGGGTGCGCTTGCAAGTGCCTGTGCACAAGCAAATGCACTGGCCCAAGCCCATTGATAGTTGTATCCACCCAGCCAGCCCGTCACGTCCACCACCTCGCCAATAAAGTACAGACCCGGGGATTTTTGGCTTTCCATGGTTTGGCCAGATAGCTCGCGGGTGTCTACGCCGCCTGCTGTCACCTCAGCTTTTTTGTAGCCCTCAGAGCCATTGGGGGTGATCTGCCAGCGCTGCAGGCTCTCTGCTAATGCTGTCAGGGCCTTGTCTGTAGCCTCGTTGATGGGGCGTTGCCAGGCGCTGTCGTGGGCTGTCCAGGTGTCGGCCAGCCGGGCTGGAAAAGGAGTCTCAGAGGTTGATAAGCTGGCTGCAAGTTCATTGGCAATCAGCTTGCGTGAGCGGCTTTTTCCTGCCGCCAAAATACTGGCGATATCGTGTGTGGGGGTCAGGTTGATGCGAATCGGCGTGCGCTCTTGCCAGTAGCTCGATATCTGCAGCACCGCAGGGCCGGACAGACCCCGGTGGGTAAACAGCAGGTCTTCGTCAAACTTGCCTTTGGTTTTACCTTCACCCGTTTCAATCTGAACAGGCAGGGATAGCCCGGCCAAGGCCACATAGGGTGCCCACTGCAGCTCGTCGAAGGTGAGTGGCACCAGCGCAGGGCGCAGCGGCACAATGCGGTGGCCGAACTGCTGGGCCAGGCGTTGGCCAAAATCAGTAGCGCCGATCTTGGGAATGCTCAAACCGCCCGTGGCGATGACCACGCTGCTTGCCTGTACGGTGCCACGATCACTATTTATTTCATAGCTGTTCCCGCAATATTGTGCTGGGCTAGAGGTCGATTTGGTATCTAAATACCGCACCGAATGCACTTTGCAAGGCTGCCAGCGCTCTACCTGGCCTGCGGCGCATTCGGCCAACAGCATGGCGATCAAATCTTCAGCCGAGCGGTCGCAAAACAACTGGCCTTTGTGCTTCTCGTGCCAGGCAATACCGTGCTTGTGCATCAGCGCCAAAAAGTCTTGCGGCGTGTAACGCGACAGAGCGCTGCGGCAAAAGCGTGGGTTCTCGCTGATGAAGTGCTTGTCGGGTGCGCGCACGTCCAAATCGCGGTTGGTAAAGTTGGCCCGGCCGCCGCCGGATATGCGGATTTTTTCGGCTACTTTCTCGGCATGGTCAATCAGCAATACCTTCAGGCCGCGCTGGCCTGCGATGCCCGCACAAAACAAGCCCGCTGCGCCTGCGCCTAGGATGACTACGTCGTATTGCATGGGGTATTTGGTATTTGTTCGGCGCTATGAGAATGTAAAACTCGGGGAGGGAGCGGGGATTTTTTGAACGCAGCGGGCGCGAAGGTTTCGCAGAGGGCGCAAAAAAGAAAACACCGAAAGGAATACCAAAAATACAAAAAATTCAAAATGGCTATGAAAACAAAATCAAAAAAATTTAAGGGTAAACAAAATTTCAAGGGAATGAATATTTGTTTGTAGTCTTTTTGGTTTTCACTTTGTCTTCTTTTGCGCCCTCTGCGAAACCTTCGCGCCCTCTGCGTTCAAAAAATCCCCGCATTCCGGTATTCAAAGCTCCAAACACTCACCCCTTCCAGGTAAACGGAAACTTGAACTGCTTGATAAACCCATTAGGCACATAGTCCCCCAGCACCCCATACTGCTCGGGCCAGATTTTGTCGCTCTTGGCTGCTGTGCCAAAGAGGTAATCCAGGAAGGCATAGTGCGCCGCGTAGTTGGTGTCCAGGGCCTCTTTGTCCTGGCTGTGGTGCCAGTGGTGAAAGTTGGGGGTGACGATGATGTAGCGCAGCGGCCCCAAGCGCACATTCACGTTGCAGTGGTTAAACACGGCTTGGAAACCCACCACCACAATGTACGCGTCGATCACTTCTTTGCTAAAGCCCAGCACGAAGATGATGCCCAGCACCAAAGTGCGGGTGATCAGCAGCTCCAGGATGTGCTGGCGCGAACCGGCCAACCAGTCCATAAACTTGCTGCTGTGGTGCACGGCATGCAAGCGCCACAGCCAAGTCTCATGGTAGGCGCGGTGCGTCCAGTATTGCACCAGGTCGGCGGCCAAAATGATCAGCAACAATTCCAACACAAAGGGCAGGTTCTGAATCCAGGCTTGCAGCTCGTTCTTCACCGCCCAGCCAAAGGCTTTGTGCACCATGAGGTTGGTGGCCAGCAGCACAAAGCCCACGATCATGTGATTGACAATAAAGTGGTGAAAATCGGTTTGCCATTCAGGGCGGAACACGGGTTGGTTTTTGCGGTGGGCAAAGAGTTTTTCAATGAAGATAAAAATCAGCGATGAGCCGAGCAAATCGAGGATGAACCAGTCCAGGCCAATATAGGGCGTGTGTTCGGCAAAATCGTTCACCGGCACCTTGTGGCCACCCAAAATAGCTGTCAGCGCTACCAACAGAAACGCTGCAGCGCTGAGCCAGCGGGCACGGCCAAAAATGATGTTCACCACGCTGATGCCGCCAGCGATAGCCAAGGCGATGAGCATTACCGTGCGGATCACGTCCACGTTATAGCTTTGGCGCAACTGCGGGGTGGTGAGGTACTGCGGGAAGTGGAAGGCCAGCACGCCCAGAAAGCACAAAATGCCCAAACTAAGGGCAATGATGCCGCTGATCAGGCCATGCCCGCGCTTGAGAGCGCCGTGGCCTTCGGTGAGTTGGTTGAGTTTTTCTAGCATGCGTCCCTTTGCGAATGGTGCTGCAAAGGAGTGTAGCTGGAAGATTTTTAGGTATCGCTAAAAGCGCAAAAATTACGCGAAAAACGCCAAAAGATATAAAAATAGACTGTCTCGCACGGTTCGGCCGTGGTTTTGGGCTTGGGGTTTTGATGGGGCCTTGGTTGCACCCCTTAGTTAAATGCCTTGGTTTTACGCCTTGGTTGTATGCCTTCGCTCAACCCACGCGCAGTTGATCGTGGGCGTTTTGCTCTTGCGCCAATGAGGCCAAACCTTGTAATACATCTCCCACCACGATCACGCTGGGGCTTTGCAGGTGCTCGCGCTCGATGGTGCTGCGCAATTGGTCCAACGCGCACACGGCGTAGCGCTGGGTGGGCAGGCTGGCGTTTTGGATGATGGCGGTGGGGGTGTAGCCGGGTAGGCCACACAGCAATTGGTCCTGGATATGCTGGGCGCCGCTCACGCCCATGTAAATCACCAGGGTGAGCTTGGCCTGCGCGGCAGTGGCTGCCAGTTGGGCCCAGTCGGTGCCTGCATCGTTTGGCTTGGCATGGCCCGTGACAAACACCACCCCGTGCGCATGCTCGCGGTGGGTGAGCGGTACGTTCAGCGATGTCAGCGCGGCCAGGCCGGAGGTGATGCCGTTGACCACCTGCACCTCAATACCTGCGGCTTGTAGCGCCTCGATTTCTTCACCGCCTCGGCCAAAGATAAACGGGTCGCCGCCTTTGAGGCGCACCACGTTTTCGCCTTCACGCGCTGCAATCAGCATAAGCTTTTCTATAAAAGCTTGCGGAGTAGATTTGCAGCCGCCGCGTTTGCCTACGTATACGATACGCGCGCTGGGCTGGGCGTGGGCTAGCACGGCATCACCAACCAAATCGTCCACCAAGATGACGCTGGCCTGGCTGATGGCTTTGACGGCCTTGAGTGTGAGCAACTCAGGGTCGCCAGGGCCAGCGCCTACCAAGGTCACTTTGCCGCGCACAGCGCTCAGGTCGTGCTTTTGGGGTGTGGGGTGTGTCATCTCGGGTCTTGCTTAGCTCGTAATCTGCTTAATCGCTAGTAATCTGCCTAAGCAGAAGCAAGATGTGTTCCACCTGCTGCACAATGGGCTGTGGCACGGGTTTTTCACCACGTAACACTGCGTCTATGTACTGGGCAGTGCTGTCCGCGTCGATGGCTTTGGGCAGATCGGGCAGGCTGGCAATCGAGCCGCTTTGTACTGCTGCCAAGCTGCTGTGCACGCCGTGCACAAAGCCGTCCATTTGCGGCGCGCGCCGCGCATCGGCCACGGCCTCGCCCTCGGTGCCGCGCAGCAGCATGGCGTGCGCGCCCGTGAGGGTGAAGGTCGCCGTCATGCTGTGCAAATACTCGGGGTGGGTGTAGCTGGTGACGATCAGGGCCTGCGCGCTGCCGGTGGGGTTCATCAGCTTGACCAGGCTGTGGGCTGGGTTACGCAGGCCGACGGCACGGCGCACGTCCAGCAAGCGTTTCAAAGCGGGGCACAGAGTGTCTGTAGGGGCAAAGTGCAAACTACCATTCGCTATGGATACAGTAGCTTCTCCCGCTATATTCCATTGGGCAATCGGCTGATTTAGCTTTAAATTGAGGGCTTCAAATACACTTTGGCTGGTAATGCGCGCATCTTCCGTGGCGCAGCCATGCACCAACACGCCAAAACCGTGCACAGCGCCAGCGCGCGCCAGCAATGTGGCCAGCAGGGGCGTAAGCACTGGTAAGCGCCGGGCTCCGTTGTAGCTGGGCAGCACCACGACGGGGCCAGGTGCTTGCAGTTTGGTCAGGCGCGCATGCACTGCGTCTAAAAAGCCGGCCATTTCCTCGGGGGTCTCGCCTTTGATGCGCATGGCCAGGCAAAAGCCGCCAATCTCCAGATCAGTCACCTGGCCGTCGAGCACTTGACCCATCAGGTCGGTAGCCTGCTCGCGCGCCAGTGCCCGTGCACCGTCTTTACCGCGACCTATTTCTTTGATGTATTTGGCAATGCCCATGGGGCTATTGTCGGTGATGGCTGATGACTTTCGGTGATGTGCTTATACGGCTTTGCCGTTCGGCTAAGTTATTCCGCAATTGCCGTTTTGCAATAGCTATCGCAAATTATCCAACCTGCTCAACGGGCTTTGTGCGTCCAGATATCCATCAGGTCGGTGGAGGCCTGAAAGCGAATGCCGTTATCGCTCAAAATCTCTTCCGTGGCTGCCACTGCTACTTTGTGTGGCAAGACAATAGACTCGCCCGAACGCTGGTCAAACTTGATCACCACCAACTCGTCTTTCATATCCCGCAGTATTTGTACCATGTGCCGCAGGCTGCGCACCGGAATATCGTTGATCGAGTACACCACCGAGCCAAACCGGTTGTCATAACCAGAGACCAAGCGGTGCGGGAAAAACGGCGCGCTGACCACCACCAAGTCTTCCCGGCTGGCATCGGGCTCGTCCGCTACCCGAGTGACCAAAGGCTGGGCGTTAAAGGCATAGCTATTAAGCGTGCCCGCATTGGTGCTGAAAAACCCCCGAAACTCCCAGGTCGCACGTGAAAATACGATGGGCCCATAGACAAAATAAGAGGGGTAAGCGCCATCCAGGGCCGCCACCAATCGGGATCTGCTGACGCTGACGGGTACATCGATATTCAGGCTCTTGCCACCCCGCACCACTGTGAGCGGTACTTTACCGTTTTTGGCCACTTTTTGTACGTGGTACTGAAAGCGCACATTCACATCGTTGGTCAACCGCACCAAACCTTGATTGTCGATCTCGGTGTCGCCAATGCGGGTGACGATATCCCATTCTTTGAGCGGGTAGGCGGCATCTGGCGATGCGGGTCGCTGCACCACCATGCCGCGAACGGATTTATCGACCTTCAAAAAGCTGCGCAGGGAGGGGTTTTCAAGGCTTTGAAAATCATCGAACATCGAGGGCTTGCCATCGTATTTACCATCGGCAATATCACGTAAAAAAAGCTCTACCTCTTCGTTGGGAATGATGTAGCCAATATTTTGTGCACTGTTGATCCCCGAGAAGGCCAAGCCGATCATCTTGTCGTCCGCAAACACGGGGCCACCGCTGTTGCCGGGGTTGATGGCTGCGTCAATCTGGATGCGCAGCCCGGCTGTGGGGAAGTTGTAGGGCACGTACTCGATGCGGGAGACTATGCCTTTGGTGATCGACAGTGAGTTCCCGCCTACCGGGTAGCCATATGCCAGCACCGCGTCTTTCACCTCGGGCAGCACACTGGCACGCACGGGTGCTGTGCGGCTGGTAAAAAAGCTGGGGTCTTCCAGCTCCAGTACCGCCAAATCAATCCCCCTTGCAATCGCCACCACACGCGCCGCCATGCGGTCACCGCCCTCTTTGGCGCGCACCTCGACTTTGCTGGCGTAGTTGACTACATGGGCGTTGGTCAATATGCGGTTGCCCTCGATGATCACGCCAGAGCCGGTTGATTCAGTAGGTGCCGCCTTGTTCCAGGGGCGGTACAGATCAGGCTGGCGCGCAGTGCTGAATATGCGGACTACGGCGCTTTCTAACTGGGCTGTGCGGGCTGCCTTTGGCGCGGTCTGCGCTTGTGCCGTCATGCCCCATGCGATACTGAAGCTGATGATGGCAGTGGCAAAGCTTTGGTGGATGATGGCGATTTTCATGGTGGGACTTCAATCTGGAATAGGCGGTTACGTGGCTGTTCTCAGCTTACCAAAATTTACCACCGCATGGTGAGATGTTACGTGTAACTGTAGTGACTTGCCCGGGTGTTACGTTTGCTCCCTCACCCGCCATTTAAAGCGGTATTACGCCGCAAGCATTGCAGGCTGCATCCGAACCAGTTTTTTCAACTGCGGCACACAGCTTGCGCAGTTGGTGCCGCATTGAAGGGCGCTTTGCATCTGTGCCAAGCGATCTGCTTCGCTCCCGTGGCATGTCCTTAGCTGTGCGTTGATCTCGGACTCTGTCACGTTAAAGCATGCGCAGACTTGGGCTCCTTTGCTTTGAATGGCAATCGGAGCTTTGGCACCTGGTGCAAGCAACAGACGGCCATAGCGGGTGGCATCTAGCTGGTCTTGCAGCAGGGTTTTGATCCAAACTTCGGCGCTGGTGTCGCCTGCCAGGACAAAGCCCTTAAGCTGGGTTGTTCCGTCTGCATTGCGCACCAAGCGAGCGGTGCGTCGTTGACCACGTTTTTTGTCGTCGTAGCGCAAGATATCATTGCCGTTCAAGCCTAGGGTATTTTCAATGACAGCCAAGCTGTCGTCGTCGGGTGGGTAATTGGATGCAGCGCGAAACAGTAAGCCCTGCTGTGCTGGCATGTTGCCGAGTGGTGCTGGTGCGGACGCAGCATCGTGTATGCCTTCCCGGCCAAAAGGTACGCAGGTGGCAAACTCAAAACGCGCCATCAGTTTTTGCAGCGCGGCGCGGGCTGTGTGCGCGGTCTCCTCAGGCAACCAGGATACAGCCAACAAGGTCCAAGGCAGCTCGGCCTTGAGGATTTTGACTGCCGCGTGTTTCAGTTCGGGTTGCTTGCTGCTGAGGCAGTAGGCGCTGGTGGTGATGGCGTTGATGCCGCCCAGGCGCTCGCCCGTGCTGCTGCGGCCGCTTAAGTATTCGCTGCCCCAGTGCATGGCTACAAACGCTTGGCTCAGGCCAATCTCGTCACTGGCTTGCACGGGCAGCATGATCGAGCCGCGCTTGCTGGTCACATGCACCAAGTCGCCTTGTTTCAGCAGGCGGCGCAGCATGTCTTGCGGGTTCATCTGCACTGATGGCTCTGCGACGTGGCCGAAGAGGCGGCCTAAAGTGCCGGTGCGGCTCATGCCGTGCCATTGGTCTCGCAGGCGGCCAGTGTTCAGGCTAAAGGGGTAGCGTGATTCGCGTTGCTCGGCGGTGGGTTGGTAGATGGTGTTGGCGAAGTTGGCTTTGCCGTCGGGGGTGGGGAAGAAGGCGTCTTCGTAGAGTCTTTTTTTGCCTTCGGTGTCGCCGGGTTTGAAGGGCCATTGGGCTGGTTTGGCTTCTATGGCCGCGTAGGTGAGCCCGGTGATGTCCAGGTCGCGGCCTCGGGTGGATTCTCTGTGTTCGTTCCAGATGTCTTCTGGTTTTGTATAGGGGAAGAGGGGTTTTGTAATCTCCGGCGACGGCGAAACAAAAGGGGTCAGAGCCAAATTTCGTTCGGCATGGTTTGTCTCCGATGCGATGGTCGTCCTGAATTTGAATCTGACCCCATTTGTTTCTTTGCCATTTTCTGCACGCTGGACTTCTAATCTACGCGCGAAATCTACGGCGATGCTCCAGTCGTGGCGGGTCTCGCCGGGGGCGGGCACGGCGGCGCGTACTCGGCTGATGCGGCGTTCGCTGTTGGTGACGGTGCCTTCTTTTTCGCCCCAGGTGGTGGCGGGCAGCAGCAAGTCGGCGTAGCGGCAGGTGGCGGTGGTGGCGAAGGCTTCCTGCACCACGACGAATTCGGCGCGCTCCAGGGCGCGGCGCACGGTGGCCTGGTCGGGCATGGATTGCGCGGGGTTGGTGCAGGCAATCCACAGCGCTTTGATTTCGCCGTCGGCAGCGGCCTGGAACATTTCCCCCGCCGTCTTGCCGGGCTTGGCGGGCACGTCCGCAACACCCCACAGCGTCGCCACTTCGGCGCGGTGCTGGGCGTTACCCAAATCGCGGTGCGCGGACAGCAGATTGGC
>JANMTF010000141.1:0-5349 GCA_031390175.1 Polaromonas sp. | reverse complement strand
CATTTCGCGGATCACGAGTTGATGCTGGTAGATACGCTGGATCACTCCGTTTATGGCCTCAGACTTGAAAAGTTGCGGTTGGCATTTCGGGCGGCATACGGCCTACTAGATAAAATTGCGGGATTCATCAATGCGTATTTTGAGTTGGGCGGTAAGCCGGAACGCATAAGTATGCGTAACGTTTGGTTGACTAAAGATGGGAAGTCGATCCGTCCAGAGTTTGCTGAACGATCAAATTGGTCTCTACAAGGTTTGTACTGGATAGCTTTTGATATTGTCGGAAATGAATCCTCTGAACCAGACGCAATCGCTCCTGAGGCTATTGAACTCAGTCGGCTGCGAAATGCACTTGAACATCGTTGTCTTATCCTAAAAGAATTTGATTCTGAGCTACCCTCAGGTGCGCTTGAAACTTGCTCGGTAGACACATTTCGTGCGCGCACCTTCCAGATAATCCGTTTAGTACGTGAATCTCTGATCTATTTGTCCTTGGCTGTTGGAAGGGAGGAGCAGTTACGCGCCGAATCTAACAAGGGACTAGCAATGCCGATTACATTACCTACTTACAAGGTAAAACATCGTCATATTTGCTAGCAGAGAGCGAGGTCAGATACTGTCACTAAAAGCCTGCAATCCGAACCACCATTTTCAAAGAAATCTATTAACCTAGAAAAGTGTCATGTTGCCTCGGATCAATGCGTCGTCTGCTTCAATGTGGAATTCCAGTGGTGTTGTTGGTGGCGGTTTATGCCAAAGCTGACCGTGCCAATATGCTTGCCTCAGAAATCAAAAAGGTGGTGTGACATGGGTATTAAGAAAATCGACATTGAAAAGGTTGCAGCGGCTATCGAAGCCGATGCGGGGGAATCGCTGCCTGATCTACGGCAGGCGCTTGCTGAGGCCAAGGCGGGGCTGGGTCGTGTCACCACGCCAGAGCAAATTCTGGTGCGTCAAGCGCGGGAGAAGTCGGGATTGACGCAAACAGCGTTTGCCGAGCGCATCGTCACTCCCGTAGCAACCCTGCGCGACTGGGAGCAAGGCCGGTTTGCGCCGCCGGGCGGCGTGGTGTGCCTGCTACGGCTGATCGTCAAACATCCGGAGTTGTCCGAGGAACTGAGCAGCGTATAAACTGGCGAGCACAGCGGGGGCGAGGAGGTGCTCCGTGTGGACTCGTGTGTAGACGATTTCTGTCAAGTCAGTTGCTGCATATTCAATAGCTGCTTGCGCATTTATTTATTGGCCTACAGCCTGATTTACGTCATAAAATCGGCTCCAAAATCTGCAAATATGCAATTCACATAGCCCTTCAAAATGAGAACCCTCCGCATTCAGTGCGTGCGCATCATGGGGAGTGGGGGGTCTTTTGCCATTGCGGGGCGCAATCATCGGCGCAGTTCCTCACGGATTACTTTGCGCACAGTTTCTTCTATCGTGTGCATCGTCATCGCATCACGCAACGTGGCATTGATCAGCGTTTGATAGCCACGACCACCAGCCTGAGAGCGATACCACCCCAGCACGTCAGGGTCGAGGGTAATGTTGATTTTTTGCTTTTTCAGCGCCGAACGAAAAGCGGCCTTGCCTTCTGCGGGTGTGACTTCTTTGCCCGCAATCTTCCACACTCCGCGCTCAAGGTCTGCCTGCGTCAGCTCAGGAAGCTCGTCGTACTCGTGCGGCAGAATTTCGTGTGCATCCACAGTGGGCATATCACTCCCCAAATTTTGATTGTTCGCGTTCATTTGCTTTCCTCATTGAAAAAATATGGCGACCCTCGCCACGTTGAACATAACCAACCACCATCAAACGAGCATAGAGGTAGCCGAAACAAATCATGCGTTTTTCGCCATAGTTCTCTCGCGCATCCTCAAACTCAAACGTCGCACTGGCAAAAATCTGATGAGCATCAGCAAAGTCAAGACCGCGTTCGGCTAGCGCCGCCTGTCTCTTTGTTTCATGCCATGTCAGATCTGAGTTCACGCGCTTAATTATATAGACGATCATCTATATTGCAAGATGATTGTGGAGATATTTTATGTGTGGCGGTATCCTCACGGCCCGCAAGACGGTGCCGGGCTATCTGAGCCTTGGCCTGAGCGCCCAGCCGCCCGCACCCAAGCGGCTGGCTAACCGCACCCAGCAATTGAGTGAGCTGATAGCGGCTGCACAAGCCATTGAGGCAGGCATGCCGGTGGCCGCGGATGTGCTGGAGCAGCTTGACCCCGGCACCAGCATGGGCGGCGCGCGCCCCAAGGCCACGATAGACGATGTGCACAGTTTGTGGCTGAGCAAGTTTCCGTCCAAAGACGACCACTTCATTATGCAGCGTGTGGAGTTTGCGACGCTGGACTTGGCGCGCCGCTGTGGGCTGAACGTGGCGCAGGCGCGGCTGCAAGCGGTGGCGGATGTAGACGTGTTGATGGTGCAGCGCTTTGACCGCCAGTACGTGGAGGATGGCCACGATAAGGGCTATCTGCGTTTTGGCTTGGTCAGTGGCCTGACCGTGCTGGACTGCGACGACAGCTACCTGAACCGAGAGCGCTGTATAAAGCCTTGCGCGCCGACGCGCAGCCACGCTTTGACACCATTGCACGGGTGTGCAAGGCTTTTGGGGTCAAACTGACGGCGCAGCCTTTACATGTTTAACGAACAAAGTACCTGACGCAGTTCGTAAAGAGCTGGCCACCAAGCCCGAAGGCGAAATTGACTTTTCTGACCTGCCCTTTACTGCCCGCCACGCAGCGCAAAGACTGGCAGGGTGCAGAGCGCGGCAAGTAATACCTGCCCATCCAACAGCATCTTACCGACCATTAAAAATGCACCTTTTTTGGTTAAAAATGCCGCCATGTTTCCTAAACTATCTGCAGCGTTTTATGCCCAAAAAGGCTCTGACCCACCGTCGCAGCCAGTGCGGGATTGGCTTAAAAGCTTGACCAAAGAAGAGCGCACGGAGGTGGGTGGCGACATTCAGTCCGTGCAATTTGGTTGGCCATTGGGCATGCCGCTGGTCAAGCATTTGCAGGGCGACCTGTGGGAGGTGCGTACCCAGCTAGCCAGCCGTATTGCACGGGTGATTTTTGCTGTGGAGGGCAACACGATGTATTTGTTGCACGGCTTTATCAACAGAACGCCCACGGAAGCGCCCAAGACAGCGCCCGCAGATTTGGCATTGGCGCAAAACGCTGGAAGCAGATCAAACCATGACACCCATGCTGCCAAGGCTGTGCGTCAACACTAACGGAGATTTACCATGAAACATGCAAAGACGATTGACACCGGCTACGTAGGCCAAGACTTTGACGAGTTTTTGGCAGAAGAAGATATTGCCGCCAAGGTAGAGGCCCGCGCCATCAAAAAAGTAATGGTAGGCCTGCTGCAAGGCACCGGGCTGACGCAAGTGCAGTTAGCCCAGCGCATGCACACCAGCCGCACGCAGGTGCGCCGCCTGCTCGACCCCGACAACACCTCCATCACGTTGTCTACCCTGCAACGGGCTGCTAATGTTATGGGACATCGACTGGTGATTGGTTTTGAACCTGCGCATAAAACGCGCCGTTCGCGCAATGGAATGACCGTGGCGGCGTAAATGCCCATCGGCATTGCGCAACTTAGCAGACAGACTTGCGCACACGCCGCAGGTGCTGTGCGCAACATTTGTAGAGTTAAATTAGCCTGTAGCCCAATAAAATGTTGCGTAAGCAGCTAGTAAATTAGTAGCGTGTAGATTGACTGGAAATCATCCGTAATCAGGGTGCGAGAGCAAATTCTCTAAGCGAACGCTGCAAGCCTGCGTGATGGCTGCAAGTCAAATTGGTCACATAATGTGGGACCAATTTTTTAAATCTCAGTCAGGTGAAACGTAGAGCTAGGCCCTTAGGCATTCACGCGCCGCGCCTGCGAACGCAGCAGTGCATCAAACCAAGCCCGCGTGTCCTCGCCATACACCTGCCACTGCTGTTCGCGCAGGGCATGCACTTGCGCCACTATCGGGTCGATGGACACACGGCTGGTTGGCGCAGGGGCCGGGGCGCTTTGAGGCGCTTGGTTAGCTTGGGGTGGGGTAGTTTCAATCGCCATTTTCCATCTCCAAAAGTTGCTCAGGGGTGATCAAGTAGGGCAGCTCTAACCCCAGTTTTTCTAGCACGGCAACCATTTCGCGCTGCGTCATCGGGTTGGCAATATGTTTGCAGTTCCAAGTGAGTAGATACACCATTTTGTGCCTCGCCGCCACGGCAATATGCACCGCGTCTGCCCGCGCTTTGTGGGGCAGGGCGGCGGCAGTGAGCAAAGCCTGCGCCGTGGCAAGGTCTTGCTCTGTAACTTCCTAAAAATGAGCAAGCAGCAATCAAATCCTTGCGCTTAGCCACTTGTTCTGCATCACCCGCATCAGACTCGTTTTGCACCAGCTGCGAGCTGTGCAGGGCATAGTTCGCCCGCAACGCCCACCAGTCATGCGTGATAGCCTGGTGCGCGCCCAGCAGCGCATCGCGGCTAGGCCGCGCCGCCAGGTAGCTCACGATGGTAGTCTCTACATAGACCGATGGTTTATCGCCGTTCATCGTTAGATCGTATGACTTGCCGCGCCAACGCACATACCAGCTTCCCGCCACACTGCGCAAAGACTGGCAGGGTGCACAGCGGCAAGTAATACCTGCCCATCCAACAGCAGCTCACCGTGCGGTTAGATGCCGACGTGCTGGAATTGCTTAAAAGCCAAGGCAGCGGCTACCCAAGCCGGTTGAACGATATTTTGCGTAGTGCCATGCTGGGTGCCCCGCGCTAGGGTGATGCGACCTACTTTTTAGATTAAAATCAGGCTGTAGCTTAATAGAATATTGCGGGAGCAGCTATTAAATTTATCGTATTTCTCTAGGCTATTCCTCTGCTTCCAGCTCAATATTGCGTGGCTTTTGTAATGTAGCCAAGGTACTGAGCAGCCTACCCACTAACGGCAAAAAACTCTCCAGCTTATGGTTAGGCGCAATCAGCACTAGGACTGACATAGGCAGTTGGCTGGAGCTTTGTTGGTACTGCATATTGCGGTCGCCCGTGAGCAGCACATCAAACTCACCCGCCGCAGCGGCCAGCAGTTTGCCGTTGACAAAGCCGCTCCAGCCCATGCGCTGCACCGTGCGCACAAAGTGGCTGGGCAGTGCAAAACTTAAGTTTTCTCGGTATCGACTCGTCAAGCAGAATGCGCATGCACTATGGCCTGCTTGGCCTCTTGCAACACACCCTGCGCCAACTCGCGCGACACAGACGGAAACTCATCCAAAAACTCTGCCAGCGTCTCGCCCGTTTCGATGTGTTCAAACAAAATCCGCACCGGCACGCGCGTGCCCGCAAACACAG
>JANMTF010000115.1:0-25825 GCA_031390175.1 Polaromonas sp. | reverse complement strand
GCGGATGGCCTCGTCGTGCAGGTCAGCCAGCTGGATGCGGTGGTGGCGCGGGTCGGGGAAGGGGGTGTAGGTGGCGCCGCTCTGGGTAAAGTCGGCGTAGATCTCCAGTACATGGCCGATGTCGGCTACCACCAAGAAGGGCGGGCGGCCTTGCTGCACCTCTGTAGCGGGCAGGGCGCGGGCGTAGTTCTCGGCTTGGGCGCGGGCGGCCAGCAGGGCAATGTCAAAGCGCTTGCCTGCTACGGGGGTGTTGCGCAGTTTTTTGGATTCCCAGACGAAGGCGCTGCGGCGGTAGCAGTCAATACGGCCCGGGCTGGTGCTGCCGTCGCCGTGCTGGAAGGTGATGGGGCGCTCGAACATGTAGTCTTGCTCTTGGCTGGGCAAGGGCGTGGGCACTTGCAAGAGTGCGCACAGGTCGAGGATGAAGGTTTGGGAGCTGGACAGCTCGCTGGCGGCGGTAAGCTGCACGCCCTGCCAGCGGCTGATAAAGCTGGTCACTTGGGCTGCGGTGGCGCTGTGGCCTTGCGTTTTTGTGTGATCGGTGGTGTCGCCCATGGCGAAATCATACCGGGTAAACAGGTGATTATGGAGATTCGTATCGCTATATTATTAGTAGCTTCTCCCGCGATATTCTATTGGGCTAGGGGTCGGTTTGTATTATAAAACAGGGTTTGCGTCCATGTTACCTGCCAAACCCGCTGGCGAGTGGTCTACAACCTGTATGAAGGGTGTAACGAAGCACAATTTCAGCATCACGTTTCCTTTGCCGCGTTGTTTGGTGAACTGTGGCTCGGAACGAAAAAACCGCCCTAGGGCAGTTTTTTCAATAAAAGCAAGCTGACGTAAATCAAGCCATGGCCGTGTACCGTGATGCTGCCATGGGCCAGAATGCCAAGAGCGTATTGTGCATGTACTGCGCGAGGGTTTTGCCAGCCCGGCCTGCGCACAGGGTTGACAGCAGTTTGGCCTACTTGGCAAGCGCAGCGTTATGCAACGCTTGCCTCGGTTTACTGCTTGGCACCTTCAACCAGACGGCGACCAAGTGACACCACATACGGCGCGGCGCGGGCGGCGAGCATCGGGTCGGCAGAGGCCTCTACACCCTTAGGTAAAACCATCGGGTTGTAGTTGATGGTCACGCAGGGACCTGTAGCATCGGCTGACACAGACTTGACCGTCAAACGACCGACCGAGACCTTTTTGCGATCGTCTGGCAGCGGTGTCACTGCGCTGTCGATCTTGTCGCCTGGCTGCGCCAACTGCACCACGAAGTCAAAGGCCACTGCGCCGCCAGCCACGCGCTGGCGCAAGTCATCAAACAAAAACTCGGCACCTTTGGCCTTGGCTTCATCGTCGCTCAGGCCTTGCGTACCGCCGACGGGCTCGAACACCCACTTGCCGAACTGTTTCTTGCCTGCCACGTCGGTGAAACCGAAGGCATGCACTCCCCAGTAGTTGACTTTGGCGAAGCTGGCTGGCACGCTCTGGCTGGCGAAGTACTTACCCTGCAGCAAGACCTCCGGATTAGCGTCTGCAAATGCTTTGACCTTGTCCGGATCGACCTTTTTCGTTGTTTCATCAGGCGTCAGGGACACAATCCGCCCCAGCATCTGCTGGGGCGTGGCGGCGCCGAAGATCGGGGAAGAGATGTTGCCCATCTGCCAAGTCTCACTATCTGGCAGATCAAATTGCAGCGACATATTGCGCTGGCTCTTGGCGTTGTCCGGTGCCTTGGGGTTGCCGCCACCCATCGAGAAGCGGGCTACTACGGGCACCGGTTTGCCGCTGAAGGCGGATGACGCCGACAGCGCGCGCCCTTCTGCATTGCCGACAAATTCAGCCACAGCGCAAAGGCCCTTAGCCCCGGAGCGCCTAAAGCCTTGGAATTTGCCGTTGGCGTTCTCAAAAGCATCCACCATCTGGCTGGGATCGACCTGGGCCGATGCGGGCACGGGCAATGCAGCTGCAGCGCAGACCAATGCAGACAGCGCAACGCGCTGAGCGAAAGCAGTACTTGTATTCATTTAAATCTCCTGTGTGTAGTCAACTATAAATTGCGGCAGTCGATCAGACGCCGCGCTCTTTCAACCAATCGGTTGTCAGTTTCTGCGCGTAGATCGCTGCAGTTTTGTCGTAGGTCGGCCGGTAATCGGCGTTGAATCCATGGTTGACGTTCGGAAAGACAATGATCTCAGAACCACTGCCCGACTTGACAATACCTGCGCGCATCTGGTCGATGACTGCGGGCTTGACGAAGCCGTCGATACCGGCATAAAGCCCCAGCACTGGCACCTTCAAAGCACTAGCGAAGTCAACAGGATCCTGCGGCTTGATCGGCGACTTCATACCGTCGAGCAAACCGTAGTACGAGACCACAGCTTTCAGTTTGGGGTTGTGCAGAGCATAAACCCACGCCGCGCGGCCCCCCCAGCAGTAACCAACCAGGCCTAGGCGAGCGGTGTCACAGTGGCCGCTGGCAGCTGCAAACGCAACCGCCGCGTCGAGGTCGGCATTAACCTGCGCATCGGGCACCTTCGCCACCACCGTGGACAAAATGGTGCCGATGTCTGCCATCTTCGATACGTCCCCCTGGCGGGCGTACATCTCTGGCGCTATGGCGTAGTAGCCCAGCTTGGCGAAGCGCCGGCACATGTCCTTAATGTGCTCGTGAACGCCGAAAATTTCCTGTACTACCAGCAGCACGGGGTACTTGCCAGGCGCTGCCGGCATGGCGCGGTAAGCGGGAATACTGCCGTCGGCCACAGGCACGCTGACCTCGCCCGCCACCAAACCGGTGCTGTTGGTGACGATTGCTTGCGCCAGCGACGGGTTGGAAGCAACCGCAAACCCGGATGCCAGCGAAGTCATCACAAAGTTGCGGCGCGAAAATGCAGAACTTGCCTGTGCTGGCGCAACAGTTGGGTTTTGGAAGTCAAGTGGCTGGAGGCCGTAGCTCATCAGTTTCATAAAAAAATCTCCTGGTTAGGTAAGGTAAAAACGCGTTTGGGAAACAAAGAAAGTAAAAATAATGAATGAGGCTATGGGCTGTAGCCCGCACAGGAGGTGTAGAGGCTCTGCAACGCTGCTCCTTAAGCACTCGATCCTTGAGTACTTAAAGCCGAGCGCAGTGCCTGTAGCGCAGCAGTGAGGGCCTTGCGCTCTGCCGCCGAGCAATCTGTGCTGCAGCCGACTTGCTCATGCACTGCGTGCGCACGCAGCCTCAAGGCTTGCCCGGCTGGCGTGACGGAGATAAGCACCACGCGGTCATCGTCATCGCTGCGGCGGCGCACTACCAGGCCCTGCGCCACCAGCTTGCGAACCAGGGGCACCAGTGTTCCGGCATCAAGCGCCACGGTCTGCGCCAGCGCTCCGGCGCTGAGTTCAGGTTTCTGCCACAACGCTAGCATGACCACATACTGGGGATAGGTGAGCCCCAGCGGAGCGAGCAGCGGGCGGTAAGTCTTGGTCATGGCCAGCGATGCTGCGTACAGCGCAAAACATAGCTGGTTGTCCAAGAACAGATCGACGGCAAGTGGTGGTTTGGATTTTGGCATGGCAAGGTATCTACACAACAGTTTACCCGGAAATCTTTTACCAAAGCTTATTTTATAAAATAAAATAAACTGATTCTATGAAAAAGGCTGTGCCAGATCGCAGAGCACTGTAGCCTGCTCAACGCACGCCGCAATGGGCTTTATTCAGCGCGGGCGTTGAATTTTCTGGTAACTTCTTTCAATGCCAAACCATGGATGGTCTTGGTGCGTGTCCTGCTAGTGTGCCGGCCCTATCGTGCAAGCTGCACCACAGACACCGTTTACGAGCTACGTGTATGCCAACAACTCACCAAGATTGTATTTTCACCGCCGAGTCTGCACCATCGGCCCAGGACGCGGCCTTGCTCGACGCACTGGGCGTGCCAGACAATCTGCGCAGCTTTGAGCCCAGCTACGCCAGCGCCCATGCCCGCGCGGCGACCACCAGTCCCTCGCACTACGCCCGCAGCCGGAATGTATTGGACGGCGGCGTGACGGGGCTGTCGCCCTACCTTACCCACGGCATCATCAGCCTGCCAGAGGTGGCGCGCACGGTAGGCGCAAAACACAAGCTGAGCTACAACGACAAGCTGGTGTTTGAGCTGGGCTGGCGGGCATTTTTTCACCATGTGTGGGGCAGTGCGCCGCAGCCCGATGCTATTCTTGCGGACATGCGGCCTGCCCATGTGTGGCGCGGCGCGTATGCCAGTGTGCTGCCAGTCGACATTACCGAGGGCCGCACGGGCGTGCAAGCCATCGACGCGGCCGTGCGCCAGCTGTACGCCACGGGCTACCTGCACAACCACGCGCGCATGTGGCTGGCCAGCTACTGCGTGCACCTGCGCAAAGTGCATTGGCGCGCGGGGGCTGATTGGCTGTATGCGCATTTGCTGGACGGTGACTTGCCCAGCAATCACTTGAGCTGGCAATGGGTGGCGGCTACCTTTAGCAGCAAACCGTATTTATTTAACGCTAGCAACGTGGCCAAGTTTGCACCTGAGGCGGCGTGGAAGGCCTGGGCATCACCCAAAACGGCCATCGATTTAAGCTACGAACAGCTGGACACTGTGGCCAGGCTGCAAGCTGATGTGGGGCCAGAGCCTGGGGTGCACGCTGGCGTGGCGCAGCCCGCCGTTTATACGGCTGATGATATGCTGGATTTAGAGCAGTTTAAGGCTCTAGGCCAACAGAATATTGCACAGGCGGCTATGCAAAATATAGCGAATATCCTGGCCACTGGTGGGCCAGAGCTGGCAGTGGAGCTGGTGCATCCGTGGGCCTTGGGTGAGCGCGGTGCTGCAACGGCCGCCATGCAGCAGGGCGAGCAAGGCTTGCCGCAAACACCGCTGCGCATCGGCATTGTTCACACGCCAGCGCACGCGCGCTGGCCGTGGAGTGTGCGGCGCTGGGAGTTTGTATTAGCCCGTATGCAGGCGGTGTGCGACGTGGTGTTTATTGGCGATGCAGCCCAACTGGCGCAGTGCCCGGGCTGGCCGGGCAAGCAGCGCGTGGGGGTACAAAGCACTTTGTTTGAAGGCTACCGCGATGTGTTGCCGCGCCTGGCTACCCTGCGCCCAGCGCCTACATTGTTTGCACCGCCGGGCGTGCCATGCACGTCGTTTAGCAAGTTTTATGAGCGCGTGCAGCGTGCAGAGCCAGACTTTTCCAAGTTGTTGGTACAAACAAATATTGAAAATAAATGAACCTCGAAAAATCTGAACCCACCCGGCTAGCGCGCCTCTTGGGCTATGCAGGCCTGGTGCCGTTTGCGCTGCTGGCCGCTTTGCTGTGGACAGTGCGCGCCGATTGGCAAGAGCTTGCGGCGGCGGCCCTCGTGGGCTACGGCGCGGTCATTGTGTCGTTTTTAGGGGGCGTGCATTGGGGTATTGCGGGGCAGTTGCCGCAGGCGGCTGCCAGGTTTCATTACGTGTGGGGCGTGCTGCCTTCGCTGCTGGGCTGGGTGGCGTTGTTTGTGCTACCCAGCGCGGGGTTGGCGCTGCTGGGGCTGGTTTTGATTACCTGCTACCTGATAGACCGGCGCAGCTACCCGCGCGTGGGCTGGTCGGCTTGGTTGCCTATGCGGCTGCAACTTACCGCCGTGGCGGTGCTTTCGTGCGCGCTGGGCGCGGCCCGGGCTTAAGCGTGTTGCCATGCCAGAAGGCCCAGAAATATTTTTAGCGGCACGCGCAGTGCATGCGGCGCTGGCGCACCAGCCCTGCACGCTAGAGCTGCGCTACCCACCGCTGGTTGCCCAGGCGCGGGCCCTGCGCGGCGTGCCTATCACGCGAGTGCATGCCCGCAGCAAAGCCATGCTGACCGAATTTGCCAACGGCACAGTGCTGTATTCGCACAACCAGCTATATGGCGAGTGGGTGGTGCATAAGGCGGGTGAGCCGCTGTTGGCTAAACAGATTCGTCTAGTTATCACCACGCTAGACCACCAAACCGTGCTGTACAGCGCTACAAATTTTGCGTGGCTGAAAGCGGGGAAAGAAGACCTCCACCCCTACATCGCCAAGCTAGGCCCCGAAGTGCTAAGCCCACAAGTAAGCGCACTGCATATCGCACAGCGCCTGGCCGCTTTCCCACGCCGCGTCATTGCAGATGCCTTGTTAGACCAGCATGTGCTGGCGGGTTTGGGCAACTATTTGCGCGCCGATATTTTGCTGGCCGCGCGCATTTACCCGTTCTGCAAAATCGGCACGCTGTCATCTGCCCAGCTATTGCGCATCGGCAAGCTGTGTAAAACCCTCACGCAGCGCAGTGTGCAGCGCGCGGGCGTGGTGCGGCCTTGGGCGCAGTACCTGGCCGCGCGCAATGCAGGTGCGGGTTTTGAGGACGCCAGGTTTTATGCCTTTGACCGCCAGGGCGCGCCTTGCTGGGAGTGCGCCACGCCCATCGAGCGAATGCAGCAGGGCGGGCGCGTCTTGTTTTATTGCCCGCAGTGCCAAGCCCGACCAGCATGAATGGGGATTGCGCGGCCAGCACACTGGAAGAGCGCTTTTGGCCATAATGAATTGAATTTACCTTTGTGCCTTGATAGGATGTGCTCCATGAACTTTGCAAGTTTCAAGCCAATAGCGGCTGCTTTTGTTGTGCTGTCCCTGTTGGCAGGCTGCGGCTCCATCCCCTTGCCGCAGGGCAGTCAAAGCCAACCTGCGGCACTGGCGTTGCTGGAGCAATCGCAGCAGGCGCATGGCAAGGCCGCTTTTGAGGCGATCAAAGATATCAACGTCAGCTACACCGGCACGTGGTTCACCATCATCACCAAGGTGCAACCTGCTATCACCGACGTGGTGTACCGACAAACATCGCAAGAGCGCATGCTGATGGAGGGCGGCCTGATAGCGCAAATCCACAGCGGCCCCGGCGGCCAAAAAACGGTGGTGGAAGACCAGCGCAAAGTAGCCATCTGGTACAACCAGCAGCCCTACACGGGTGCAGACCAAATGGCGGCCTCCCACCTGGTACTGCATGCCTACCAGTTGTTTTTGTACCCCGCGTTTTACGTGCAACGCGCCAGCGTGCTGGAGCTGGCAGGCAGCAGTGTGGTGAACAACCGCGACTGCGACAACCTGCTGGCCGTGCTGCGCCCAGGCATCGGCAGCTCAGCAGAAGATCGGGTGCTGCTGTGCATTGACCGCCAAGACAAGCTGGTGCGCCGTGTGTGGCTAACCCTGGAAGGTAGCGAGCCCAGCAAGGGCGCGGTGGTAAGCGTGGTGCATGACAAGTTTGTACAAGTAGGGGGCGTGATGTGGCCCACCCATTTTTACGAGACGGTGGTCAAACCTTTTGCCGGCCTGCCCGCGCATGACTTTGCGCTGTCGGGCATTGACGTGAACCGGGGACTAAGCAAAGCTGATTTTGCGGGCGGCAAGTTCTCGCCTTTGGCAGCCCGGCCTGCTGCGCTATTGCCGGTAGCCAAGTAGCGCTGCGCCGTACACACCAAGCGCATGGGCGGCGAGCAGGGTGGGTCTGCTGTGGTGTAAGACACGCCGACCTGATCCCATACAAAACAAACGCGCCATACAAAGTCAATCGAAGGTCTAAAGCCAGCGCCCCTAAATGTCCAAACTAAGTTGCGATGGACTAACCTGCGGCACTTTCGTCACAGCAGGTTTGCGTTGCGTGCTGGCTCTGCGCACGCCCTCGCGTGTGGGGCTGCGGGAGCCGTGTTTTTGGTACACGGCTTGGGCCTGGGCTTTGACAGCGGGCTCGGCTTTTTTACCGTAAATGCGCTCCTTGGCCGCGCGGGCAGCGGTTTGCAAGTCCACTATGGGCGCTGAGTAGCCCACAGGCGCAATGGGGGCCTTCCATGGCTCGTGTATGAACGCTGTTGGCACTGCGGCCAGCTCGGGCACCCAGGTGCGAATGAAGATGCCATCCGGGTCTTGGTCGTAGCTTTGCTTTACCGTGTTGTACACCCGCACGGTGTTGATGCCAGTCACGCCGCTTTGCATTTGAAGCTGGCTCCAGTGAATGCCGGGCTCGTAGTCGGTAAACAGGCGTGCCAGGTGGCAGCCGGTAGCGCGCCAGTGCAGCCACAGGTGGTAGCTGGCAAAGCTGACCAGCATGGCACGCATGCGAAAATTGATCCACCCTGTGGCCAGCAGGCTGCGCATGCAGGCGTCTACAAACGGGTAGCCTGTATTACCCTCGGCCCATGCGATGAGTTTGGTTTCTTCCTCTGGGTGCAATGCGCCTTCGTTGCGCAGGTTGTCAAACCCCCGGTGCACGTTGCGAAATTCAATGGCGCTTTCGCTTTCCAGCTTTTGGATGAAGTGGCAATGCCAGTGCAGCCGGCTTTCAAAACTTTTGAGTGATGCTAAAAAGCCCGTGGGCCGCTCCTGGGGCGGCATAGCCATGAGCTGGCTGCGCCGCGCCCAGGTGGCATGCACAGCCTGTTTAATCGACAGTGTGCCCCAGGCCAAGTGCGGCGATATGCGCGAGCAACTGTCCGCGCCGGTGAGTGGGCTGGACATGTCGGCGCGGTAGTTTTGGCCGCGATGGCCTAAGAAGGAAAACAAATCGCCTTCGACTTGGGAGTGGCCACCTGTTTGCCTTTGGGGTGCGTCTTTATCCGTCATGCCTAGCTGCTGCGCGGCCAGCTCGCCGCAGTGCATGGCTTGTAGACTTTGGGCGATAGATGCAGCGAGGGGTGCGGCACGGGATATGGAGAGGGATGTGGCGAGGGATGTGGCGAGGGATGTCGTGCCTGATGCGGGATGCGAAGGCGCTGCGTGGGGCGCAGGGGTTGGTTCCTGCCTCCTGTGCAACCAAGGTACATCCTGCGCCACGGCCAAGGGCGCATCTTTCATCCGCGCGGCCCAGTGTGCGCTCCAGCGGTCACGCCCACCACCGCGTGTATGCAGGCCTCGCACCACGGCGTTGCTGGGGAACTGCCGCCACACTATGCCATGGGCTTGGCACCAATGTGCTACGGCTTTGTCGCGCTCGTAGCTCCAGCCGTTGCCGGTTTCTTCGTGGCTTACCAGGGCGTAGTTGCCTAAAATCTCTTTGAGTTTGGCCAGCACGCTCAGCATGTCCCCATGGCAGCGCAGCAGCGGGCTGCATGGAGGTTTGGATTGCGCAGCTTGCGTTTCGTGCGCAGTTTGGCTCTGCACCATCTGCGTTTGCAGCTCGGCCAGGCACTCGTTGGCAAAGCCCAGGTGGCGGGCCGATGCATCAGGCTGCTGCCACATGGCTGGCTCGTACACCCACAGTGCCAGCAACCCGCCTGCGTGCTGGCGAGCCTGCGCAGCAGCCCACACCAGCGGGGCATGGTCAGTCAACCGCAAATCTTTTTTAAACCAAACTACGCAGTGCATCAACTCAGTGTAGGCAATTTCGCATGCCCTGCGTTGGCGCCGTGTTTTTAAGCCATTAGATTAATCCCTGCCGGACTTTTTTCATGCGCTATGTTGCTCATGGAGCCTGTGACCGTAGCGACTGAACGCAAGCCAAACTCTTGCTACCATTAGCCCAATGAACACCGCCACCCTCGATAGCGCAGCCCATACCGCTCCCACCCCTTTGCGCCAAGACGCACAGGTGATGACTTTGGTGGGTATGGCGCACGCCAGCTCGCATTTTTCGCACATGCTGCTGCCGCCATTGTTCCCTCTTTTTATGCGCGATTTTGGCTTGTCGTTCTCGCAGGTGGGGCTGCTGATGACGGTGTTTTTTGTGGTCTCGGGCATTGGCCAGGCGCTGGCGGGCTTTGTGGTGGACAAGGTGGGCGCGCGGCCGATTCTGCTTGCCTCGGTGGCGCTGCTGTGCGCGGCCTGTGTGCTGGCCTCGATGGCGACGGGCTACCCCTGGCTAATCGCTGTGGCGGCGTTGGCGGGGCTGGGCAATGCGTCGTTCCACCCGGTGGACTTTACGATTTTGAACCAACGGGTGTCCAGTGGGCGCATTGGCCATGCCTTTAGCGTGCATGGCCTCACAGGCAGCTTGGGCTGGGCGCTGGCACCGCCGTTTTTTGTGCTCATGCTGTGGCTGGCCGACTGGCGCACGGCCTATGTGGTGGCCGCGCTGTTGTATGCAAGCGTGCTGGGCATTTTGTTTGTGAACCGCGACAAGCTGTCTACCGTGGTTGCAAGGCGGCGCGCCGATGCGGTGGCCTTGCCGTCGGACGGCGCGGGGTTTTTAAAGCAGCCCGTGATTTGGTGGTGCTTTGCGTTTTTTATGTGCTCTACCATCACCCTGTCGATGATGCAGGGCTACTCGGTGTCGCTCTTGCAAGCGGTGCACCATGTGAGCTTTAACGCCGCCACGGCTACTTTGACCGGTTACATGCTTTGCGGCGCTCTGGGTACCTTTACCGGCGGCTTTGTAGCCGCGCGCTTTGCCAAGCAGTCAGAGGGGGTGGTGGCCTGCTGCATGACGGCAGCGGCAGCCAGCATGGCGCTGGTGGCTACCGGCGTGCTGGGTGCCATGGGCTCCATGGTGGTGCTGGCGGCCACGGGCTTGGCCACCGGCATTGGCGGCCCCAGCCGCGACATGATGGTAAAAAAAGCCACGCCCAAGGGTGCCACCGGGCGGGTGTATGGCACGGTGTACTCAGGCTTTGACGTGGGCTCGGCCACCGCGCCGCTGCTGTTTGGCACCTTGATGGACAAGGGCATGACGACGGCCACGCTGCTCAGCGCAGCCGTGGTGCTGCTGCTGTCGGTGGGCGCGGCGGTGATGGTGGCGCGGCTGACGGCGGCACCTGCTGGCGGTAGGTCAGCGCATTAGCACGCAGTCACATTAAGCTACAAAATAAATAGCTGCTCCCGCAATATTCTATTGGTCTACGGCAGTATTTGGTTACGACTCTTGCGTAACAAAGCGGCTTTGTAAGCGGCTTGAGCACTACTATAAATGCTTCATCAATCCCTATTATGGAGCATCACCCCAATGGCACTGCAATCCCCTTTCTTCAGCAACTCTAAACGCGACCTGGACCAAGCCCTGTCGCCCACCACGGCCAGCGGCGCTGTGCGCAACACCAGTGTGCCCGCAACGCCCACCACGGCTACCACGCCCGCAGCCACCACCACCTCCACATCGACGGGTTTTTCCGATACATCCAACGGCAAACCGAGCGAGAGCAAGCTCACGGTGGGGCCCAATATCAAGCTCAAAGGCGTCGAGATTACCGACTGCGACACCTTGGTGGTCGAGGGTGCGGTAGAGGCCACGATGGACTCACGGGTGATCCAGATTGCCGAGAGTGGCTCGTTTACTGGCTCGGCTGAGATTGATATTGCCGAGATAAGGGGCACGTTTAACGGCACGCTGACGGTGCGCCAAAAGTTGATGATCTATTCCACCGGCAAAGTCAAGGGCAAAATTCGCTATGGCAAAGTGGTGATAGAGGAGGGCGGCCAGCTCTCAGGTGAGATCGAGTTCGGCGCTGCGGCTAACCAGCCCAAAGGTATTTCATCGGGCAACACCTCGGGTGCATCTAATGTGATGGGGCTGAAAGCGGCGGCTTAGCTTGGCCACGCTGGCTGTACGTAAATCTGCGTGGTGGGGCGGGTAGATTGGCGGCACAATCGGGTGCATGACTACCGCTTCCACCCCTACCGCTTCCACCTCTCGTTCCCGTATTGCAGGCCACTTGCTGGTTGAATGCCTGGTAGCCCAAGGCGTCACCCACGCCTTTGGTGTGCCGGGCGAAAGCTACTTGGCGGTGTTGGATGGCTTGCACGCGCACCGGGACTCTATTGAATTCATCACTTGCCGCCAAGAGGGCGGAGCGGCCTACATGGCCGAGGCGGTGGGCAAGCTGACTGGCCGCCCCGGTGTATGCATGGTGACGCGCGGGCCTGGCGCTACCAACGCATCGATTGGTGTGCACACTGCCTTTCAGGACAGCACGCCGATGGTGCTGCTGGTGGGCGATGTGGGCAGCGACATGCGTGACCGCGAAGCCTTTCAAGAGCTGGAGTACCTGAGCTTTTTTAACTCGATGGTCAAGCGTGTGGAACGCATTGACGATGCGCGGCGTATCCCTGAGTACATCGCCCGCGCTTTTGCCACAGCCATGAATGGCCGCCCCGGCCCGGTGGTGCTGGTGCTGCCCGAGGACATGCTGACGCAGATGGTGGACGTGGCGGTGATGCCGCGTGTAGAGGCAGTAGAGGCATGGAGTGACCCAGGCTCCCTGCGCACCCTGCGCGAGATGCTGCTGCAAGCGCAGCGGCCCTTGGTCATTGCCGGAGGCGGCGGCTGGACACCCCAGTCGGCCCAAGCCTTGCAGCGCTTTGCCGAGAACTGGCAACTGCCGGTGGCTAATGCCTTTCGCTTTCAAGACACCTTTGATAATTTTCACCCGCTGTATGCAGGTGACGTGGGTATTGGCATCAACCCCAAGCTGGCGCAGCGCGTGCGCGAGAGCGATTTGATCATCGCCATCGGCCCCCGCCTGGGCGAGATGACGACAGGGGGCTACAGCTTGCTGGAAGCGCCCAAGCCCAAACAAAAGCTGGTGCACATCCACGCCAGCGCGGAGGAGCTCAACCGCGTCTACCAGGCCGACCTGGCCATCTGCGCCACCATGAACGCTGCAGCCCGCAGCTTGGAAGTGTTGACCGCTCCGGTATCGGTAGCATGGAGCGCCTATGCCAAACAGGCACATGCCGACTACCTGGCTAACATCACACCGCAGTCTTTGCCCGGCCTGCCCTGGGATACCGACGGCGGCGCAGTGGGCTCCATCAACATGCCCGCCATTGTGCAAACCCTGCAAACACATTTGCCAGCCGACGCAGTGCTGAGCAACGGGGCAGGTAACTTTGCCAGCTGGATGCACCGCTACTTTCAGTACCACGGCTTAGCCAAGGGCTTTAAGACGCAGGTAGCCCCCACCAACGGTAGCATGGGGTCTGGCGTGCCTGCAGGCATCGCTGCGCATATAGCCACCGGGCGTGTGGTGTTTACCATCGCCGGTGATGGCGACTTTTTAATGAACGGACAAGAGCTGGCTACCGCCGCCCAGCACGGCGCCAAAAGCATTGTGCTGCTGCTCAACAACGGCACCTACGGTACCATCCGCATGCACCAAGAGCGCGAGTACCCGCAGCACGTGAGCGGCTCGGCTCTGGCTAACCCGGACTTTGCCGCGCTGGCCAATGCCTACGGTTATGTGGGTGTACGTATAACCCGTAGCGAGGAATTTGAAGCACAATTGGTGGCCGCAATGCAGCGCAAGCAGGGCACCTTGATCGAGCTGATGATCAGCGCCGAAGTGATCAGCACGCGTGGTACTTTGTCGGCTATCACGCATGCTGCGATGCACAAATAAATGCTTGTAAATTGGCTGTGAGTAATCCGCTCATTACGCAAAACTACTAACGCTCCAATACCCTCGAAGCGCGGACACTATTGAAAATCTTGACCCAAGTCAAGAGTGAATTTAGTCACTGTTTTCCACAATACTGTACTTGCTGGAGTAGTTTGGTAAACGCTCATGAACCTGCTGCGTTTCAATAGTGTCTGAGTGCATGTGCAAGTGGTCATATCTAAAGGAAATTCGTTGTGAAAAATTTAAATACTCCCTCCAAAAAAACCTTGGCTAAAACCGTTGTTGGCGCCATCGCCTTGGCGGTTCTGACGGTGATGGCTCCTGCGCACGCTTGGGAGCCTACCAAGCCGGTAGAGTTTGTCGTGCCCGCAGGCACCGGTGGTGGTGCTGACCAAATGGCACGTCTTATTCAGGGCATCGTTATCAAGCACAAGCTGATGAAAGAGCCGCTGATCGTGGTCAACAAGTCCGGTGGCGCTGGTGCGGAAGGCTTCCTGGCCGTGAAGGAAGCCAAGGCCGATCCGCACAAAATCGTCGTCTCTCTGTCGAACCTGTTCACCACACCGCTGGCCACTGGCGTGCCCTTCAACTGGAAGGACATGACCCCTGTGTCGATGATGGCGCTGGACCAGTTTGTGCTGTGGGTCAACGCCGAGTCGCCACACAAAAATGCGAAAGATTACCTTGCTGCTGTCAAGGCTGCAGGCCCGAACAAGATGAAGATGGGCGGCACCGGTTCCAAGCAGGAAGACCAGATCCTGACCGTAGGCATCGAGAAAGCTACGGGCACCAAGTTCATCTACGTGCCTTTCAAAGGCGGCGGTGAAGTGGCTGTGCAGTTGGTGGGCAAGCACCTTGACTCCACCGTCAACAACCCGATTGAAGCCGTGGCCCAGTGGCGTGCCAACCAGTTGCGCGCCTTGTGCGTGTTTGACGACACCCGCATGCCGTACAAGACCAAGGTGACCGATACCCAGTCATGGAACGATATCCCCACCTGTCAAGAAGCCGGTGTACCTACCGACTACGTGATGCTGCGCGGCGTGTTCATGCCACCAGGCGTGACCAAAGAGCAAACCGAGTTCTACGTCAACATGCTCAAGAAAGTGCGCGAAACACCTGAGTGGAAAGACTACATGGAAAAAGGTGCCTTCAACCAGACCGCCATGTCGGGCGAAGAGTTCAGCAAGTGGCTGACCAAGGCAGAAGGCCAGCACCGTGACCTGATGAAGGAAGCTGGCTTTTTGGCCAAGTAAATCCAAGCCCCTGTGAAGGGGCTTTTTCCTTTCCTTTTTCCCCCTGGAGCCGCCGCATTTGCGCTCTGGCTGCTCTATCCATCCATCAGTCTGCCCAGCACAGGGCGAATTACTTTATAACGGAGTTCCCTCATGGAACCACAAGAGACAAACACTGGCGAGCACCGTTCGGGCGTAGCCACCTACATCGTAGAGGCCGTGATTGCCGCAGGCATTCTCATCATGGGCTTGGTGGTTATTTTTGGCAGCCGCGCGCTGGGCTCAGGCTGGACCAGTGACGGACCCGGTGCCGGTTATTTCCCTTTCTACATTGGCATCATCCTGTGCATATCGGGCGCGGGCACTTTGTACCAAGCGCTGTTTGGCAAAAGCAAAAACACGGAGGTGTTTGTCGATGGCGAGCAAATCAAGCGTGTGCTGTCGGTGTTTATTCCTGCCTGCGTCTACGTGCTGGCGGTGCAGTTTATTGGTCTGTATGTGGCCTCGGCGATTTATATTGCCTTGTTCATGATTATTCTGGGCAAGTTCTCGCCTGTTAAAAGTGTGATCACTGCCCTGGTGGTGAACGTGCTGTTTTTCTTCATGTTTGAAGTCTGGTTCAAAGTGCCCTTGTTCAAAGGGAAATTCGACCTGTTGAGCTTCCTGGGCTACTAGAAGCTCGGCCACGGCAAACCTTCATTCAAAAATTAAAGACCGGATATCGACATGGAAGAAATCAACGCACTTTTTCACGGATTTAGCGTCATCCTCACACCGATGAACATACTGCTGATGTTTGTCGGCATTATTTTGGGCGTGCTGATCGGCGTGCTACCCGGCCTGGGCGGTGCCAACGGCGTGGCTATTCTTTTGCCGCTCACCTTCACGATGTCGCCTACCTCGGCCATCATCATGCTGTCCTGCATTTACTGGGGTGCACTGTTTGGTGGTGCCATCACCTCGGTGCTGTTCAATATACCGGGCGAACCCTGGTCGGTGGCTACGACCTTTGACGGGTATCCCATGGCGCAGCAGGGTCGTGCAGGTGAGGCGCTGACGGCTGCATTCACGTCATCCTTCATCGGCGCTTTTGTGGCGGTGGTGATGATCACCTTCATGGCGCCCTTGGTGGCCAAGTTTGCGCTGAAGTTCGGGCCGCCTGAGTACTTTGCCGTCTATCTACTGACCTTCTGTAGCTTCGTCGGCATGGGGAAAGGCTCACCATTCAAAATTTTGGCGTCCATGGCGATTGGCTTTGCCTTGGCTGCGGTGGGCATGGACACGGTTACCGGCCAGTTGCGTTTAACTTTTGGCATTACAGATTTGATGCGCGGATTTGACTTTTTGATCGCGGTGATCGGTCTGTTTGGTATCGGTGAGATTTTGCTGTCTATGGAAGAGGGCCTGGCCTTCAATGGCAAGAGCGCCAAGATTGACCCCAAGGTGGTGCTGGAAACCTGGAAGAAACTGCCGCAGTACTGGATGACCACCATCCGCAGCTCCTTGGTGGGCATCTGGATGGGCATCACCCCTGGCGGTGCTACACCAGCCTCGTTCATGAGCTACGGCCTGGCCAAGAAAATGTCCAAGACCGGCTCCAAGTTTGGGACCGGCGAAATTGAAGGTGTGATCGCTCCTGAAACCGCCGCCCACGCCGCCGGCACCAGTGCGCTGCTGCCCATGCTGGCCCTAGGCATCCCCGGTTCACCAACCGCAGCGGTGCTGCTGGGGGGCTTGCTGATCTGGGGTCTGCAACCCGGTCCACTTTTGTTCGTTGAGCAAAAAGACTTTGTCTGGGGCTTGATTGCCAGTATGTACCTGGGTAACCTGGTTGGCCTGATTGTGGTGCTGAGTACCGTGCCGCTCTTTGCCTCCATCCTGCGCATTCCGTTCTCCATCATCGCTCCGATCATTGTGGTGATCTGCGCCATAGGTGCCTATACGGTACACAACGCGATGCTGGACATCTGGTTTATGCTGCTGTTTGGTGCTATTGGCTACCTGTTCAAGAAGCTCGATTACCCGTTGGCTCCGCTGGTGCTGGCGCTGGTGTTGGGCGACAAGGCCGAAGACTCCTTCCGTCAGGCCATGCTGGTCTCGCAAGGCGAGCTGTCGATTTTGTGGTCTAACCCACTGGTGGGTGGTATTTCCAGCTTGGCCATAATTCTGCTGCTGTGGCCGCTAATCTCCCGCCTGATCGCCAAAGTGCGTCCGCCCAAGCCTAAACAGTTTGCGGTGGATCAGCCCGTGGATTGATGGGCATTGCCACCTGTGGGTGAGTGCACGCTAAATTGAATCCCCTAATTTTCGGGAGTGCCCTGGATTAAACTGGGGCATTCTCGTTCTTACTTTTGCAGAGGTATTTTGATGCGCATCCCATGTAGTCCCTCGGTCATTGGAGCTTCCCAAAAACTTAGAGCTCTAGCAACAGTAGCCCTGCTAGCCTGTGTCGCACCCGCTTATGCCGCGTGAGAGCCGACCAAGCCGGTGGAGTTGCTGGTTCCGGCTGGAAAGGGCGGCGGCGCAGACCAAATGGCGCGCTTGATCCAGGAGATCACCGCCAAGCACAAGTTACTCAAAGAACCTTTGGTGGTGACCAACAAATCGGCTGGAGCGGGAGCCGAGAGCTTTATGGAAGTCAAGTCGTCCAAGGGGGATCCGCACAAGTTGGTAGTGACTTTGTCGAATTTGTTTACGACGCCGATCGCGCTTGGGGTGTCCTTTACGTGGCGTGACATGACCCCCGTATCGATGATGGCGCTAGACCAATTTGTGCTGTGGGTAAATGCTGAATCTCCGCATAAAAGCGTAAAAGAATTTGTCGATGCCGCCAAAGCGGTAGGGCCCGGCAAGATGAAGATGGCTGGAACCGGGGCCAAACAAGAGGATCAGATTCTCACTGCAGGTATTGAGCGTGCCACAGGTGCTAAATTTGCCTACATGCCGTTCAAAGGCGGTGGTGAAGTGGCCAATCAGCTTGTGGCCAAGACTGCGGACTCGACGGTGAACAACCCAGTTGAAGCCGTCAACCATTGGCGTGCTGGTAAAGTTCGCCCACTGTGCGTGTTTGACCAAGTGCGCATACCCTACAAAACCAAGATCACCGACACCCAGTCGTGGAACGATGTGCCTACGTGCAAAGAGTCCGGGCTGGCGGCAGACTACATTATGCTGCGCGGTATTTTTATGTCCCCCGGGGCTTCCAAAGATCAGTTGGAGTTTTATGTTGGCCTGCTCAAGAAGGTGCGCGAAACGCCTGAGTGGCTTGCCTATATGGAGCGCGGCGCTTTCAACCAAACCACCCTGTCTGGGGAAGCGTTTGAAAAGTGGTTGGCCACTACCGATGCCATGCACCGTGGTTTGATGAAAGAGGCTGGCTTTAACTTGAAGTAAAGGGGTTTGTTCACGGGCAGAGTGGCCGCCCACTAGAGGCTAAATTTTGCCTCTTTGCTTGAGTCTGCTCAGCGTTTCGGCTGAGAGATTCAAGTAAGAAGCAAGCTCTTTTTTGGACAGTCGTTCGAACAGCTCAGGATGCTTGCGCATGAAGCGATTGACGCGGCCGGGAGCATCGAGCAAATGCAGGGTAATGGTGTGCGCCATGATCTCGCTCATCAAGCGCATGACGTAATATTCAAACGAAGCTTTGACACTGGGGTGCTTGTCCATGAAGGCTATCCACTGCTGCAAGGGCAACTTGGCTACACGCGCTTTCGTCACAGCAACAATGCTGTAGGGCGTGGGGGTGCCTAGCCTCCACGCGGCATAGCTGGTTTCCATGTCGCGTTCGTCAGCAAAACGTAAAATCATTTCTTTGGCTTTGTCGTTGGCCACCACCCGCTTCAAAATACCGTCCAGCACAAAATACTGCTCCATATCGTGCACGCCTTGGTGCAGCAAATAATCGCCTTTATGGCAATCTACAACCGTCAAAAGCTGTTCAAGTTCTGAGCGCTCATTCGCAGTCAATTCGCTCAAAATTACATTTTGTGTGAGTTGTACCCGAATGACATTTTTCTCGGGATGTTTTTCTACGGAGGACATGCAGTGCTAGGTTCAGATAAAAATGGGGCAGGGCGTGCACTTCGCTCGTTTGCGTGGCGGAAATACTCTGAATGTTGACCAAGGTCAAGGGCGTAAGCGGATTACCCTCCTATGATACCCCGACGCCGCTGATACAGCGCAAAAATCACTATTTTCCAAGCTAGCCCAATCTCCTTTACATACCCTTTTTCACTATGAGCACAGATACCTCCACCACAGAAATGACCGACGGCTTCCACCTGGTCATTGATGCCTTGAAACTCAACGGCATTGACACCATTTTTGGTCTGCCAGGCATTCCCATTACCGACCTGACGCGCAAGATGCAAGCCGAGGGCATGCGCGTAATCTCGTTTCGCCACGAGCAGCATGCAGGCAATGCTGCCGCAGCGGCCGGTTTCCTCACGCAAAAGCCTGGCATTTGCTTGACGGTGTCGGCCCCTGGTTTTTTGAATGGTCTGACCGCTCTGGCCAACGCCACCACCAACTGCTTCCCGATGATTCTGATCAGCGGCTCCAGCGAGCGCGAGATTGTGGACTTGCAGCAGGGCGACTACGAGGAGATGGACCAGTTGGCCATCGCCCGCCCGCATTGCAAGGCCGCTTTCCGTGTCTTGCACGCACAAGACATCGGTGTGGGCATTGCCCGCGCCATCCGCTCGGCTTTGTCGGGCCGCCCCGGTGGCGTGTACCTGGACTTGCCTGCCAAGTTGTTCTCGCAGACGATGGAGGCTGTTGCTGGCCGCAAGTCATTGATCGAAGTCGTCGACCCCGCTCCGCGCCAGATCCCTGCGCCAGATGCGATTGCCCGCGCCCTGAATTTGCTCAAAGGTGCCAAGCGTCCCCTGATCTTGCTAGGCAAGGGTGCAGCCTACGCCCAGGCCGATGCCGATGTGCGTGCCTTGGTCGAGAAAAGCGGTATTCCTTACCTGCCCATGTCCATGGCCAAAGGCTTGCTGCCCGATACCCACGCGCAGTGCGCATCTGCAGCCCGCTCCTACGTGCTGGCCGAAGCTGACGTCGTGCTCTTGGTGGGTGCCCGTTTGAACTGGCTCTTGTCGCACGGCAAAGGCAAAACCTGGGGTGGCGACAAAGCTGCTGGCCGCCAGTTCATCCAGGTGGATATTTCCCCCACCGAGATGGACAGCAACGTCGCCATTGCCGCACCCGTGGTGGGCGACATCGGTTCTTGCGTGGCGGCCCTTGCTGCTGGCATGGGCGCTGCTTGGGCCAAGCCACCCGCCGAGTGGACGACCGAAGTCTATGGCCGCCGCGACAAAAACGTCGCCAAGATGGCCGAGACCTTGCAGCTCAATCCCTCGCCGATGAACTTCCAAAGCGCTTTGAACGTGATTAAAAACCAGGTCAAAGCGCGTCCTGATGCCATCATCGTCAACGAAGGCGCGAACACGCTGGACTTTGCCCGCTCTATCGTCGATATGTACCAGCCGCGCAAGCGCCTGGACGTAGGCACTTGGGGCATCATGGGCATCGGCATGGGCTTTGCCGTCGCCGCAGCCGTGGTCACCAAGCACCCCGTGATTGCCATCGAAGGCGACAGCGCCTTTGGTTTTAGCGGTATGGAAGTCGAAACCATTTGCCGCTACAACCTGCCGGTGTGCGTGGTGGTCTTCAACAACAACGGCATCTACCGTGGCACCGATGTCAACGCCAGTGGCGGTGCAGACGTAGCGCCGACCGTGTTCGTCAAGAACGCCCGCTATGAAATGATGATGCAGGCCTTTGGTGGCGTGGGTGTGCTAGCCAGCACACCTGCTGAACTGGAGAAGGCTTTGAGCGAAGCGGTTGCCTCGGGCAAACCGACTTTGATCAACGCCATCATCGACGAGACCGCAGGCACCGAGAGCGGCCGCATCACCAGCTTGAACCCGACGGCTGGCAAGAAGTAAATCACTTCAAACATCACATCCAAACATTATTTTTTTCGATCCATTGAACTATTGATAAGGAAACACCATGAGCAATAAACCCCTCCAAGGCATCAAGATCATCGACTTCACCCACGTGCAAGCCGGCCCTGCCTGCACCCAGCTGCTGGCTTGGTTCGGCGCTGACGTGATCAAGGTCGAGCGCCCCGGTTCCGGCGACGTGACCCGCGGCCAGTTGCGCGACATCCCTGATGTCGATGCGCTGTACTTCACCATGCTCAACAGCAACAAGCGTGGCCTGACCCTGGACACCAAGAAGGCCGAGGGCAAGACGGTTCTGGAAAAGCTGATCCAAACCAGCGATGTGCTGGTCGAAAACTTCGGCCCCGGCGCCCTCGACCGCATGGGCTTTACCTGGGAACGCATCCAGGAACTCAACCCCAAGATGATCCTGGCCTCGGTCAAGGGCTTCAGCGATGGCCATGAATACGAAGACTTGAAGGTTTATGAAAACGTGGCGCAGTGCGCCGGCGGCTCCGCCTCCACCACCGGCTGGTGGAAAGGTGAGCACTCAGAGCCCACCATCTCTGCCGCCGCGTTAGGTGACAGCAACACCGGCATGCACCTGGCTATCGGTATCTTGACGGCTTACATCGGTCGCCAGCAGACCGGCAAGGGTCAAAAAGTGGCCGTAGCCATGCAAGACGCTGTGCTGAACCTGTGCCGCGTGAAGATGCGTGACCAGTTGCGCCTGGACAAGCTGGGCTACCTGGAAGAGTACCCACAGTACCCGCACGAGAAGTTCGGCGACGTAGTGCCCCGTGGCGGCAACGCCGGCGGTGGCGGCCAGCCAGGCTGGATTTTGAAGTGCAAGGGCCATGAAACCGATCCTAATGCGTACATTTATTTCACCGTGCAGGGCCATGCCTGGGAGCCGATTTGCGACGCTCTGGGCAAACCCGAGTGGAAGACCGACCCAGCCTACATGACGGCCAAGGCACGTCAGCCGCACATCATGGACATCTTCGCGACCATCGAAGCCTGGCTCAAGGACAAGACCAAGTTTGAAGCTGTCAACATTTTGCGCAAATTCGACATTCCTTGCGCGCCTGTGTTCTCCATGAAAGAACTTCTCAACGACAAGTCCCTGCGCGCCAGCGGCTCCATCGTTGAAGTGCCGCACAAAGAGCGCGGCAGCTATTTCACCGTCGGCAGCCCGATCAAGTTCTCTGACCTCAAGCCTGAGATCACCGGTTCCCCGCTGCTGGGCGAGCACACCGACCAGGTGTTGGCCGAACTGGGCTACTCCAAAGACCAGATCGCCAGCATGCATGCTTCCAAGGCGGTGTAAAGAAGACGGTTCAACACTTTGGTGTTGATAGACAACCAAGACGGCGTTCAACATTGAGCGCCGTCTTTACTTGAAAAACTGATTAACTTGAATGCCAGCACACCATGCCATCCACCATAGATTACAAAATACTCGTGGAGTCCGTAGGCGATGCCGTCATGGCCTGCGATGCTGCGGGTGCCATTACCCTGTGGAACCCTTCGTGCGAGCGCATGTTTGGTTTTACCCCGCTGGATGCCATGGGTAAATCGCTGGACTTGATCATCCCCCAGCGCCAGCAGCAACGCCACTGGGACGGCTACCACAAGACCATGCAGACGGGCATCACCAAATACGGCAACGACGTGCTGCGTGTGCCCGCGCTGCATAAAGACGGGCATACCTTGTCGATCGCGTTTACGGTGTCGATGCTGTATGCACCGGACGGCAAGGTGTCGCAGATCGTGGCCGTAGTGCGCGATGAGAGCGCCCGTTTTGCCGAAGACCGCAATTTGCGCAAGCGCTTAACGGAGCTGGAAAGCCAGCTTGCGGCGCAAGGCAAAACAGCTTGAACTCCTTTGTAAAGATGCGAGGCTATGAATAACTTACGATAGAGGGTTACGCCGCTTGGCGGCACCCGTCCCAAGGCATCCAGCCACGACGTGTTAACCCTTTCATCTTTTTTCATTACCGAGCAGGATTTTTTATGAGCAAAGCCCTAGACGGAGTCAAAATTCTTGACTTCACCCACGTACAGTCCGGCCCCACCTGCACCCAGTTGCTGGCCTGGTTTGGTGCGGATGTGATCAAGGTAGAGCGCGCGGGCGAGGGCGATGCGACGCGCGGGCAACTGCGCGACATTCCCGGTGTAGACAGCCTGTACTTCACCATGCTCAACCACAACAAGCGCTCCATCACGCTGGACACCAAAAAGCCCAAGGGCAAAGAGGTGCTGGACAAGCTGATCAAAGAATGCGACGTGATGGTGGAGAACTTTGCGCCCGGCGCACTCGACCGCATGGGCATTACCTGGGAGCATATTCAAAAGCTCAACCCGCGCATGATTGTGGCTTCGGTCAAAGGCTTTGGCCCTGGCCCCTATGAAGACTGCAAGGTGTATGAAAACGTGGCGCAGTGCGCAGGCGGTGCGGCCTCTACCACCGGGTTTGACGATGGCCCACCTCTGGTGACGGGCGCGCAGATTGGCGACAGCGGCACGGGCCTGCATTTGGCCCTGGGCATTGTGGCGGCGCTGTACCAGCGCAACACTACCGGGCGCGGCCAGAAGGTGCTGGCTCCGATGCAAGATGCGGTGTTAAACCTGTGCCGCGTCAAGCTGCGTGACCAGCAGCGCCTGGAGCGCACCCACACCATGCACGAGTACCCGCAGTACCCGGACGGCACGTTTGGCGATGCGGTGCCGCGTGCGGGCAATGCCTCTGGTGGCGGCCAGCCCGGATCGATTTTGAAATGCAAGGGCTGGGAGACCGACCCCAATGCCTACATCTACTTCATCACCCAAAGCGGTGTCTGGCCTGCAGTGTGCAAAGTGATTGGTGAGCCTGGCTGGATTGAAGATGAGGCCTATGCCACGCCGCAGGCGCGTCTGTTGCATCTCAAACCCATTTTTGCGCGGATCGAAAAGTGGACTATGACGAAGACCAAGTTCGAGGCCATGGATATATTGAACCAATACGACATACCTTGCGGGCCGATTCTGTCGATGAAAGAAATTGCCGAAGAGCCTGCATTGCGAGCCACGGGCACCATTGTTGAAGTGGACCATCCCACACGCGGCAGGTACCTCACGGTGGGTAACCCCATCAAGATGTCCGACAGTGCCACTGAAGTTACCCGCTCTCCCTTGCTGGGCGAGCATACGGATGAAGTGCTTGCCCAACTGGGCTACAGCGCGGACACCATTTCTCAATTGCGCGCCGAACGCGTTATTTAAACCTTCTCCATGAACTACCCTGTCATTTCCATTGCCGTACAAGAGGTCACCAAGCAGCGCAAACGCGAGGCACCCAAGGGGCGCCGCGTCGATCCTCAGGCGCTGGCTGAAGTACAGGGTTTGTTGGGGTCTGCATCACGCCAGGCCGATTTGCTGATTGAGCATTTGCACAAAATCCAAGACCATTACAAGCACCTGTCTGCCGCGCATTTGGCGGCACTGGCGCAAGAGATGCGTCTGGCGCAAACCGAGGTGTATGAGGTGGCCAGTTTTTACCACCACTTTGATATCGTGAAAGAGGGCGAAGCAGCGCCTGCACCGCTGACGGTGCGGGTGTGTGATGGTTTGTCTTGCGAGATGGCCGGCGCTAAAGATTTGTTGGTCAAACTGCCAGCGCTTCTAGGCCGCGAAGTGCGCGTGATTGCCGCCCCCTGCATTGGCCGCTGCGAGCAAGCGCCTGCGGTAGCTGTGGGTCAAAATCCGGTGCCGAATGCGACGGTGGAAGCGGTGGTGGCTAAGGTCAAGGCCAAAGCTGTTGCGCATGTACCCGAAGGTTTTATCGATCTGGCTTCTTATCAAAGCAACGGTGGCTATGCGCTGCTCAAAGCCTGCGTATCCGGCGCTCACGAGGTGGAGCAAGTCATCAAAACCATGGAAGACTCCAGCCTGCGCGGTTTGGGTGGTGCGGGCTTTCCGACAGGCCGCAAATGGCGCATTGTGCGCGGCGAAAAAGGCCCCCGTTTGATGGCGGTGAACATCGACGAAGGCGAACCCGGCACTTTCAAAGACCGCGTGTACCTGGAGCGCGATCCGCACCGCTTTATCGAAGGCATGCTGATAGCGGCCTGGGCCGTAGGCATTGAAAAAATCTACGTGTACCTGCGCGACGAATACCACGGCTGCCGCAATATGCTGGAAGCCGAGCTGAAAAAACTCAAGGCCTCGCCTCTGATGGTGGGCATGCCCGAGATTGAACTGCGCCGTGGCGCTGGCGCCTACATCTGCGGCGAAGAGTCCGCGATGATCGAGTCCATCGAAGGCAAGCGCGGCATGCCGCGTCTACGCCCGCCCTACGTGGCGCAGGTGGGCCTGTTTGGCCGCCCGACGCTGGAGCACAATTTTGAAACTCTGTACTGGGTGCGCGAGATTCTGGAAAAAGGCAGCACCTGGTTTGCCTCGCACGGGCGTAATGGGCGCAAGGGTTTGCGTTCGTTCTCCGTATCAGGTCGCGTGAAGAACCCCGGGGTCAAACTGGCCCCCGCAGGCATCACCATCCAGGAACTGATCGACGAGCATTGCGGTGGCATGCTGGATGGGCAAAAGTTTTATGCCTACCTGCCCGGTGGCGCATCGGGCGGCATTTTGCCCGCTACCATGAACACCATTCCGCTGGACTTTGATACGCTGCAGCCCTACGGTTGCTTCATTGGATCTGCCGCCGTCATTGTGCTGTCCGACAAAGACACCGCCTCAGATGCCGCCCGCAACATGATGCGCTTTTTCCACCACGAATCGTGTGGCCAATGCACGCCCTGCCGTATGGGCACGGCCAAATCCGCCCACATCATGAACCAGCCGAAATGGGACTTGCCGTTGCTGGCTGACTTGTCGCTGGTGATGCGTGACGCATCCATCTGTGGCCTGGGCCAAGCCGCACCCAACCCGGTAGATTGCGTCATCAAATACTTTCCCCAGGAGCTTGCATGAACGCAGTAACCCGACAAGAACAGATGGCGCTGGACGTGCCCTTGGTGAACTTCAGCCTGAACGGCCGCGAAGTCACGGGCCGCGCTACCGACACCATTTTGCAGATCGCCAAGCAAGAAGGCATAGACATCCCGCACCTTTGCTACAAAGAAGGCCTGGAAGCCGTGGGCAACTGCCGCGCCTGCATGGTGGAGATCAATGGTGAACGTGTGCTCGCGCCTTCGTGCTGCCGCGCCCCCACCGCCGGTATGAAGGTCGTCACCGACAGCGAGCGCGCCGTCGCCTCGCAAAAGCTGGTGCTCGAACTCTTGCTGTCCGACATGCCCGAGAAAGAGTACACCCG
>JANMTF010000058.1:0-2681 GCA_031390175.1 Polaromonas sp. | reverse complement strand
TTGACGGTGTCATAGAAGTGGTAGTGCCAGTTGTCTTCGTTCATGTTGCCCAGACTGGCACCGATGCCGCCTTGGGCAGCCACCGTATGCGAGCGGGTAGGGAACACTTTGGACAATACCGCCACGTTCAATCCTGCGCGGGCCAGCTGCAATGAGGCACGCATGCCCGAGCCGCCTGCGCCGACGATCACGACGTCGAATTTGCGTTTAGAAATCGAAGCCATCTTTTAAATTCTCCACAGTACTTGAATCGCCCAGCCAGCGCAGCCCACTAGCCACACGATAGTGGCTACTTGCAGAGACAAACGCAGCCACACGGGCTTGATGTAGTCCATCCAGATGTCGCGCATGCCCACCCACACGTGGTAGAGCAGGGAGATGATGACGACAAAAGTCAACACCTTCATCCACTGCGATGCAAAAATGCGCGCCCAGGACTCGTAGCCAATGGGGCCTTTAATGAGGGCCACTTGGCCAATGACCAAGAGGGTGAAAATTGCCATCAGCACAGCGGTGACGCGCTGGGCCAACCAGTCTTTCAAACCATAGTGCGCGCCCACCACAGTGCGCTTGGAACCGTAATTTACTGCCATTTTGTTTTTACTCGCTTATTTAGTCGTGCTTAGTACAGGCCAAACAACTTGGCACCGAGAACCAGCGTCAAGCCGACGCTGAGCGCCAGGGTGACGATGGCCGACGTTTTGCCAAACTCTTTGGTCACCGCGTGGTTCACGTCCATCCACAGATGGCGCAGACCTGCAATCAGGTGGTGCAAAAAGGCCCAAATCAGTGCCAGCGCCACCAGCTTCCAGATAAAGCCGGGCAAACCCAACATACCGACGTTGAACGCGGCCTTGAACTTGGCAAACGAAATCTCGGACGACAGCGAGGTGTCAAACATCCAAATGATGAAGGGCAAAAACAGCACCATGATGGCGCCACTGATGCGGTGCAGGATGGACACAATGCCCGCCAGAGGCAAACGGTAGGAGGGGAGGTCTTTAAAGGCGTGAATATTGCGGAACTCAGGCCGCTTTCTGGCTACGTTTGTCGCTCTAGTTGACATACTTTGCTTTCTATAGTTTTGTGTAACTGCTTGGTAACTGGCACTTTTGCACAAGCTCAAATTCTATTGCAATGCAGCATGAATCTTTGGCTTGGGTGCGAGAGGGTCGGGTTTTTTGTTAAGAAAGTGTCTTCAGGCTGTCTAATCACCTCGTTAGTGGGGTTTTTAGTCCGCTTTATCGTGTTCTGGTTTTTGGGGTGTTGCCTCATTTGTGTGGATGGGGGAGCGTCATTTAGGGTGCTCGGTCTATAAATCATCAAGGTGTGCCAGCATCTCGCCTGCGCGCTCGCGTAATTTGTCACGCTCCTGAGCAGTCATCCGCTGTAGATTTTTCACCATCAAAGCGGTGCGCGGGTTGCCCGCAAAGCTGGCCTCGTGCCGGTCTAGAAAATTCCAATACAAAGTGGTCAATGGGCAAGCCTTGTCGCCCAAGCGTGTTTCAGGCTCGTACTGGCAGCCGCTGCAATAGTTGCTCATGCGCTTTACGTAGGCTCCGCTGGCCACGTAGGGCTTGCTGGTAAAGCGCCCGCCATTGGCAAACAGGGCCATCCCAGCGACGTTGGGCAGCTCTACCCACTCCACTGCGTCGACATACACGGCCAGGTACCAGTCGCACATCTGTTGTGGACTGATTTGCGCTGTCACGCCAAACATCCCGGTCACCATCAGCCGCTGAATGTGGTGCGAGTAGCCGTTGTCCAGCGTCTGGGTAATGCACTGGCGCATACAGTTCATGCGGGTGTCGCCCGTCCAATACCACTTGGGCAACGGGTTTTGGTGGCCATAGTGGTTGGCGGTTTTCAGCTTTGGCATGTCTAAAAAGTACACGCCGCGCATAAACTCGCGCCAGCCCAGCACCTGGCGAATAAAGCCTTCCACACTGGCTAAATCCAAGCCGTGTGCATGGTATGCCTGTTCTGCGGCTTGCACCACCTCCAGCGGGTTGATCAACTTAAGGTTAAGCGAGCTGCTGAGCAGCGAATGCCAGCCAAACTCCAGCCCCGTCCACATCGCGTCCTCATGCGGGCCAAATTGCGGCAGGCGGTGGGCGATAAAGTTTTGCAGCGCGTGCAGCGCCTGGGCACGGGTGGTGGGCCAGTTGAACTTGTCCAGATGGCCGGGGTGGTCGCTAAAGTGCTGGTTCACCAATGCGATCACGTCTTGTGTGATCTGGTCGGGAGGGTATTGGGGCGGCAGCGGCACCTGCTGCGGCCCGGCTTTGCCAAAGCTTTTGCGGTTGTCCGCATCAAAATTCCACTGCCCACCGAGCGGCTCTTTGCCGCCATTTTCTGGTGCCATCAATACCCGGTATTGCTGGCGCATTTGTCGGTAAAAAAACTCCATCCGCAGGCTGGTGCTCTTGCCTGCCCATTGGCGAAACTGGGGCAGGCTGCATAAAAAGTGCTGGTCTTCGCGCCAGTCAATACGACTGGGCGCTGTATAGCCCGTGTTTTGCATATCATTTTGGCCGCTAGCGCCCTGAAACATAGCGTAAACAGCTACGTTATTGATAGCATCTTGCAACTGCTGGCGTACCCGCAGATCGCCCGGTTCTACGCCCACTATGACCTGCGGCTGGTGCTGCGCCAGCGCTGCCAGCAAGCCATGGCCTAGT
>JANMTF010000041.1:0-1553 GCA_031390175.1 Polaromonas sp. | reverse complement strand
CCCATGATGGGTTCAAACGCATTGAGCTGCAACTGCCCCGCCTCGCTGGCCATGGTGACGGTGATGTCGTTGCCTATCACTTCAAACGCCACCTGGTTCATCACTTCAGGAATCACTGGGTTCACCTTGCCCGGCATGATGGACGAACCCGCTTGGCGCGCAGGCAGCTTGATGTCGCCAAAGCCCGCTTGTGGGCCGCTACTTAGCAAGCGCAGGTCGTTGCAGATTTTGCTGAGCTTGCAGGCAATGCGCTTGAGCACACCCGAGAGCTGCACAAAGGCACCGGTGTCCTGCGTGGCCTCGATCAGGTTGACGGCCTGGATGACGGGTATCTTGCTTTCTTCGGCCAAGAATTTGCACGCCATATCGGCATAGCCCGCAGGGGCGTTGATGCCAGTGCCAATGGCCGTAGCGCCCAGGTTGATCTCTTCTATCAAGGCGCGCGCTTCACGCAGGCGGGCTTCGTCCTCGCCAATCATGATGGCGTAGGTTAAAAACTCTTGGCCCAGAGTCATGGGTACGGCATCTTGCAGCTGGGTGCGGCCAATTTTCAAAATGTCTTTGAACTCATCGGCCTTGGCTTCAAAGCCTTTGCGCAGGATGGCCATGGAGCCCAGCAGGCGGTCAATGCCGGTCCATAGCGCGATGCGCACGGCGGTGGGGTACACATCGTTGGTGCTTTGCGAGGCGTTGACGTGGTCGTTGGGGTGCAGCACGTCGTAGCGGCCCTTCTCATGCCCCAGCTTTTCCAGCGCCATATTGGCCAGCACTTCGTTGGCGTTCATATTGGTCGAGGTACCCGCACCGCCCTGGATCACGTCCACCACAAACTCGCTGTGGTGCTTGCCGTCGATCAAGTCGTTGCAGGCCAGGATGATGGCGGCCGCGCGTTTGCGGTCTAGTGCGCCCAGGTCCGCATTGGCGCGGGTGGCGGCTTTTTTCACGTAGCCGAAGGCGCGAATCAAATCGGGCATGGCTGAGATGGGCGTGCCCGAGATGGGAAAGTTGTCTACCGCGCGGGCGGTGTGCACGCCCCAGTAGGCCTGTGCGGGGATTTGCATCTCGCCCAAAAAATCGTGTTCCGTGCGATGGGTGGCCGCTTGTGCAGTGTGGTCAGCAGTCATGGTCGTGTCTCCGGTTGCAAAGGTGACCGAACTGTAGGCTTGAGAGAGCGAATAATCCAATGCTGATTGGATTTGCAACTATGCAAAAAATTTATTCTCTATGGTTAATGAATTAAATGCATAGATATGCATAAGAAGTATCCCTTGGTTTTGTGCCATCTGGTGGGCAGGTATTAATCAGCAGAGTTAGCAAAAAATCGCCTATTGGCCAATTAGCGTGCGCTTGGCTTTTGTACTGGATCAGATCGACGGCGCTACTTCAACTACGCGGCTGTCCTCCGCAGCGGCCTATTGATCCGGCCCTGTGAAGTATCAAGTGGCATAGCGAACTCGCTTGTCCTGAAAGTAGGCCATTACGCGCTCAGGGGACTGCTCCAGCATGGCCATGTGCTGACTTGCCGCCTCGCGCAGTTTTGCTTTGGTTCGCAC
>JANMTF010000040.1:0-17461 GCA_031390175.1 Polaromonas sp. | reverse complement strand
GCGCGCAACGCGATAACGAAATTTTGCTCTGACCCCTTTTGCGTAGCCTCAGGCGCGTCAGGTCTCCCCTGCCCTTTCTGCGCTCAGACCTCGCAACTCGCGCCAGAGCGAGTAAACAGGTGTTTGCAATCTACTGTGGCGTGCTGGCCATGTGGGCGGGCGGTTTTGACCGCCTGTATGTGCCCGCAAACGCCCAAATGCCCCCGCAGGCACCTGCACACCCATTTCACCGTGCTACACATACAGGAGCTGCTCCCGCAATATTCTATTGGTTTGCAGCCAGATTACCATCTTAAAAAGGCCTCAAAATCCTGTTTCTCAGCCCTTTTTCGTGGCATGAAGGCCGCTGGTGAGCCTGCGAAGTACACTAAATTATGCGAATTTATGTACCTTGCCAAAACGTGGACAATCAACGTCTTGCGTTGACTGTTTGGTAGTGAAATATCCCGTCAATCATTATTTTGATGGTGAAAAACTCGGTGCATGTACTTTTATAGAGTGATGCAATGATGCGTACTTGTCAAAAGTCACCTCAGCCAAGCAGCGCCCGTCACAGCGACTTGCCGCGCTGCACCCCCCCGGTGCTGGCCTAGGGCGCATTCCCATGGCACACGCTGCGGCGCAGGCCGCGGGGTCTGCGCAAGGGACCCTTGGCTGGCAAAAAAAAGGAAAGGCCTCGCGCGCCGGAGACTACGCAAAAAGGGTCAGAGCAAAATTTCGTTATGGCGTTGCGCGCTCCGGGCAGAGGGTCTTCCTGAATTTTGATCTGACCCCATTTGCTTCTGTGACCCCATTTGCTTCATCTGATCCCAATTCCTTCCAGGCCGGGGCTGCCCACTACAAACCACACAGAGCCAAAAACTCTTGCGCAGCCAAGCGCCCAGAGTACTAGCCTACGTACACTCACCCAACACTGCGTCAGCATTTTTACGGGGTAACATCACGGGATCAGGGCGATATGTTTGGACATTGTTGTAGTTGACTGTAAGGCATCGCTGTAGTGCATAGTGGTATTCAGGCAGACCCTGTCTGCGCGACAATGTGCCCATGTCATGGACGGGAAGGTGCATCTGCGTCAGGCTTATCGACCTCATGACGGACACTATTTGGCCTGTCTGAGTCAATCCGTCCATCTACCAGCTCAATAATCCTGTCACAGCGCTTGGCCAGACGCGTGTCGTGGGTCACGATTAAAAATGTGGTGCCGCTGGTTTGGCTCACGCTGCGCATCAAATCAAAAATCGTATCTGCCGACTGGGTATCCAGGTTGCCAGTTGGTTCATCGGCCAGCACCAGCGCGGGCTGCATTACCAGCGCCCGCGCAATCGCTACGCGCTGCTGCTGGCCGCCGGATAAGTCATTGGCCAAGTGATGCCCCCAGGGTTTTAAACCTACCTTGTCGATCAAATCTTCTGCGCGCTTGCGCATCTCCTGGTCTGGCTTGCCGCGCATGGCCAGCAGTGGCAGCATGACGTTCTCGACGGCCGTAAAGGCCGGTAGCAAGTTGTGGAACTGAAATACAAAGCCGATGGCATCACCCCTCAAACGGGTCAACGCTTTGTCTGGCAGGTTTTCAGCTTCTTGCCCGGTTAAAAACAGCTTGCCTGCACTCGGTTTGTCCAGCAGGCCAATGATGTTAAGCAGGGTGCTTTTGCCTGAACCTGATGGCCCGATCAGTGCGGCAAATTCGCCGCGTGCCAAACTCAAATCAATGCCGTGCAGTACCTCTGTCTCATGTGCGGTGCCTGTGCCGTACGACTTGTGAATGTCCTCCAGACGCAACGTGGGCCCATTCGGCGGCGGCGCTTGTTTGTCAGCCACGGATGGCCACCGCTGGGTCGAGCCGGGCCGCGCGCTGGGCTGGGAATAAGGCTGACAGTGTGCCTACCAGCGTGGCACCCGCAGCCACGTACAGATACAGGCTAGGCCCCGCTTCCAGCACGAAAAATGGCACGCCATCATCGTTGACGGCAAAGCCGCGCCAGGCCACCAGAAAAAGCCATCCCATGAACGAGCCAAACAGCGAACCCAGCAAGCCCAAAATGGCGCCTTGCAGTAAAAAAACGCCCAGTATCTGACCACGCGTGGTGCCTGTGGCCCGCAAAATACCGATCTCTTTGGACTTTTGCACCACCGAAACCACCAGCACGCTGGCAATGCCCAGAGCAGCTGTTAAGCCGACAAACAAACGGATCACAAAGAAAGACATGGTTTGACCTGATAGCGCTTTAAAGAATTCTGCATTGGTTTCAATCCAGCTTTCCACTTTGATCCCCGGTTGCGCTGCAATTTGCTGCGCAGTGGTTTCAGCCTCAAACGGTGCCGCCACCTTGACCCACAAGCTGGTCACACCGCCAGGCAAGCCTAAAAGGCTTTGTCCGGTGCGCAGCGCTACATAGACGGCGCCGGAGTTCTGGCCCCGGTTGCCGAAGTCAAAAATGCCGGATACAAACAACACAATGGAAGCGCCTAGGGCAGCCTTCAAGGTCAGCTTGTCGCCGATAGAGAGGCCCAAATCTTTGGCCAGGTCGCTGCCAATCAGCACGTCGGTGCTGCTCAGTTCGGCATCGCCTGCAATGATTTTTTCTTTCAGCGCGATCAACCGCAAATAGCTTTCGGGTTCTATACCGCGCACGCCCACACCGATATTGGCGTCGCCACGGACGATAAACGCCGCCCCCTCGATCACCGGTGTCACCACCAACACACCGGGGGTGGATTGTGTCGTGTCGCGCACCTTTTGCCACTGGTCCAGTGATCGCTCGCGCTGCGCGCGTGGCTGCACTGTCGCGGCAAATTCAGTGCCTGGCTCTTGCCACAAGCTGCGCGGCGCTTCGTCGGGCGACTTGATGACGATTTGCGCCTGATAGTCCAGCAGCGTACTGAAAATACTGGCTTGCAGCCCGGTAAGCAACGCCGACATAAACACAATCACCGACACGCCCAGCGCCACGCCGGCGACGATGAACAGCGTTTGCAGCAAGCCTTCGCGCAAAAACCGGGTAGCCAGCACCCACTCAAAAGGTAGTAGCGGGTTCATGGCTTCAGCGCATCGGCGGCCCGGCTTTGGCACTAGCCTGCGCACTCGGCGGCGGCTCTGGCGTCACGGTGGCGCGTACACGCTGTCCCGCTTTCACTCCCGTTTTAGACACTGGCACCACACCCTCGCCTGCGGCGATGCCGGTAAGCACCTCCACCCGCGTGTCACCGCGCAGGCCCAGCGTCACGAGCTGCTTGACGGCGCGTTTTCCCCGCACCACCAGCACCCATGGCTGGTCGCTTGCTGCGTCATTCAGGGTGCTGGTGGGCACCACCACGCTGGCGGTGCGGCGGGCGGTTTCAATGTCAATCGATACCGTCATATCCTGGCGCAAATACGCAGGCGGCTGGGTCACATTCAGCTTGACATCCACCGAGCCGCGTGCAGCGTCCACGCCAGGGTTGATGTAGGCCACCACCGCATCAAATCGTTGGCTGGCAAACGCATCAGCCGAGCCCAGGGCTTTTTGTCCGAGTGCGATTTTTGACAGATTCTTTTCATCAATCTGCACCAGCACCTGGGTTTGCCCGCTTGCTGCCAACACCATCAACTCCTTGCCCGGTTGCACGATGTCGCCCACCTCCACATCGCGCGAGATCAACACGCCGCCGCTGGGTGCCAGCACCTGCCCTTGCGCTAGCTTGACGCTGGCCAACTGCTGGCCAGCCACCGCCTGGGCCAGCGCGGCCTGGGCCAGCGCGGCGTCGCTGCCGCTCGGTGTATTGGTTGCTGCATGTGCCTGGGCGCTGGCCACCTGGCTGTCGGCCACAGCCAGCGCGCGCTGCGCGTCGTCCAGTGCAGCTTGACTGATAAAGCCTTGCGCTACCAGGTCGCGGTTGCGCGCCAGCGCCTTGCGTGCTTGCAACGCCGTGGCCTGAGCCTGCGCCAGCGCTTGCGCTGCCACCGGCTGGCTCAGCTCGCGCAGTTGCCGCACGCGGGCCTGGGCTTGGCCGACTCCGGCGCGGGCTTGGGCCAGGCTGGCGCGGGCATCGCTGTTGTCCAGCTCAATCAGCAGCTGCCCGCGTTCTACGGTTTGGCCTTCGGCCACAGCCACCCGTTGCACCCGGCCCGAGCTTTGCAGCGCCACCGTCACCCGCTGCGGCGAGACCACCCGGCCACTGGCCACCACGGTTTGCACCAGCTGCCCGCTGGTGGCGGCGTACACCGGGGTGGGCGTGCCCAGCAACACGTTGCGCAGCAAATACAGGATCAAAACCACCACCAGCACCACGCCCAGTGCGATCAGCAGCCAGCTGCGCAGGCTGCGCGGTGCACCTTTTTTTTCGTCCTTCGCGGGCACTGCAGGTGCAGGCGCGCCGGGCTTCGCTGGCGGGCTTGTGGGCTGGGCGGGCGCGCTGGTTGGCGGCGCGATCACGAGCTCATTTTGCGGCATGCTGCGGCGCAATCGCGACAAGCCTGCGCGCAGCGCTTGCAGTGATCCATGTCGTGTGCGCCACACTCTTTGGCGCACCAGTCGCAAATGTCCGCGCACAGATTGCAAAGTTGCTTGGCAAACGGGCTGTTGCGGGCGATAGCGTCGGCGCACAGGCGGCACATCGCCGCACATTCAATACAACATGCCGGACACGCATTGATGCTTTCCTTGCCGACCATGTGCGAGAAGCAGTTGCCGCACTCCGTGGCGCAAAGGTTGCAGGTGTCGATGCAGTTTTTGGCGTTTTGGTCTATATGATGGCTCATGGTGAAATTCCTCAATCTAGCGGGTGGATTGAAAATCACGGTCAACACCACAAAACCGCAAACCAGATCATCTTCATTATCGAAAAAGTTTTCGGTGCGTTAGCGTACAGAGCGTTTTTCAGGCTCCAGTTGGGCACGCATTCTGTTGACGCCCACTGTGGTCACTGCCACAGAAAATCCAGCAACGCTTCGTTGAACGCTTTGGTGTGCGACAGGTTCAACCCGTGCGGCGCACCGTTGACCGTCACCAGCTTGCTGTGGGCGATGGCGCGATGGGTGCGCTGGCCCGAGCCTTCGATGGGCACGATCGCGTCTGCATCGCCGTGGATCACCAAGGTGGGCAACGTCACCTTTTTCAGGTCTTCCCGGAAGTCCGTGGTGGCAAACGCGTCCATGCACGCCAGCGCCGCATGCTGCGCCGACTGTTGGCACAACGCGATGGCCGCGCTTCGCTGCGACTCGGTGACCAGCAACGCACCATGGGCCGAAAAAAAGTTTCTGGTGAATTCGTCGAAATAGGCAGCACGGTCTTGCTCAAACGCCGCCTTCTTTTGTTGCGCCTTCTCGGGCGTGAGCGGGCCTTCGGGGTTGTCGGCCGTTTTCATCAGGTAGGGCGGCACTGCCGCAGCAAACACCAAGCTGCGCAGCCGCGATTCGCCGTACCGCGTGACATAGCGCGCCACCTCGCCCCCGCCCATCGAAAAGCCTACCAGTGTCACGTCCTGCAGTTCGCACTGGTCCAGCACACCTTGCAGGTCGTCGGCCAGCACGTCGTAGCTATAGCCTGATGCCGACTTGTCCGAGCGGCCAAAACCCCTGCGGTCATAGGCCACCACGCGATAACCGGCCCCACGCAATGCCGACACCTGCGGCTCCCAAGCCTGGGCTGACAGCGGCCAGCCATGGATCAACACCACAGCGCGGCCAGCGCCACCGCTGTCTTCGATGTGCAGTCGCACGGCGACAGCTGGTGCTGCGCCGTCGCTGCTCGAACTCTCCAGGTTTACCGTGGCTCCAACGGCTGCACCACCCAGTGCGCCGGACACGGCACCCAGCGCTGCGCCGACTACCACGCCCACAGGGCCAGCCACCATAGCGCCAATAGCTGTGCCCGCGGCCACACCGGCCAACATGCCGCCGCCGGTGAGCGCTGAGTTGGCCTCACGCGCAGCTTCGTCGGGGGCCAGCAGTGTCTGCGCCGCGGGATTGGGGTCCTGCGACGGAATGCCGTGACCGGAGAGGGCCTGCGTGGCCATGTCCTCGTCGGCGGGTGGGGTCTTGGCGGGCAGATTGGAGGATGGCATGGTGTGGTTCTCCTGCATGACTTGATGATGACGTGAGCACGCGACTCGCGCCTGGAACTGTGGCGGGATCGTAAATCCGGGATGGTGGGAGCGTCTGTGCGTCAGCAAACAGACCGGCGTAGAGCGCCCGCCCAGAATCGACGTTGCTCAATTTGATAGAAGGCATCGCACGCACCATGACCCGCACCGAATCCGACAGCTTCGGCACTATTGAAGTGCCTGCCGACGCACTTTGGGCGGCGCAGACCGAACGCAGTCGGCAGTTTTTTGCCATCGGCAAACAACGCATGCCCATCGAAATCATCCACGCACTGGCCCAAATCAAGCGGGCCGCAGCTGAAGTGAACCTGCAACTGGGTCTTTTGGCTCCCGACAAGGCGGTAGCCATTGCGACGGCGGCGGGGCGTGTGGCTTTGGGCGAGTTCGATGGCGAGTTTCCGCTGTCGGTTTGGCAAACCGGTTCGGGGACGCAAAGCAATATGAACGTGAACGAGGTGCTTGCCCACCTCGCAACGCTTGCGAACGAAGGCCGCAAGGTGCATCCGAACGACGACGTGAACCAAGGCCAATCCTCGAACGACGTGTTCCCGACTGCCATGCACGTGGCCGTAGTGTTGATGATGCGGCCGTTGCGCAAGTCGCTCGCGCGGTTGCGTGCAGCGCTGGCAGCCAAAGCAGCGGAGTTTGCGGGCACCATCAAGATCGGTCGCACGCACCTGCAAGACGCCACGCCCGTCGCCCTGGGGCAGGAGTTTGGCGGCTACGAGGCGCAGCTAGCATTTGCCGAAACTGCGCTTCAACATGCCTTGCCGGCAGTGCACGCCTTGGCCATAGGTGGCACGGCGGTCGGCACAGGCATGAACACGCACCCAGAGTTTGGCTGGCGCGTGGCGCAGGTGCTGGCAGATCGCCTGGGCGAGCCCTTCGTCGTCGCGCCGAATCTGTTTGCGGCCATGGCTGGCCACGAGCCACTGGTCATTTTGCACGGCGCGCTCAAAACCTTGGCGGTGGCGCTGACCAAGATCGCCGGGGACATCCGCTTGATGGGCAGCGGCCCGCGCGCTGGCATCGGTGAGCTGCGCCTGCCGGCCAACGAGCCTGGCTCTTCCATCATGCCGGGCAAGGTGAACCCCACCCAGGTCGAAGCGCTGACCATGGTCTGCGCCCAGGTGATGGGACACGATGTCGCCATCGGCATTGCGGCCAGCCAGGGCCACTTCGAGTTGAATGTCTACAAGCCCCTGATCGCCTATGACGTGCTCGACAGTTTGACGCTGCTTGGCGACGCCATGGCGAGCTTTGCAGACCACTGCGTCGAAGGCATCGAAGTGGATGCGCAGCGAACCGCCGAGCTGCTGAGCCGGTCGTTGATGCTGGTGACGGCGCTGTCGCCGCACATCGGGTACGACCGCGCCGCGCAAATCGCCAAGCATGCCCACGCCAACGGTTGCAGCCTGAGACAGGCAGCGCTGGGTCAGGGCGGCATCACCGCTGCAGATTTTGACCGTTGGGTTGTGCCAGAGACCATGGTGCGGCCGAGCCGATAGCCGTGCTTTGCAAGGTGCCATTTGCCCGCTCTACATCCTCACCAAAGCCCTGTTAGGCATCTGCGAATCTGTTAAATACCAGTTTGCCCGCACCGGCGGCGGTGGCACTGACCAAGGTGCCCCAAGACATATCGATCAAGGCCAAACTCAGCGGGTAGTTTTTAAGAGTTGCCAGATTGGTTAAATCGTAGGTGGCATAGGCAAAAAATCCAAACATGGCGCCTAACCATGCTGATTTTTGCCATCCTTGCATGGCTTCTTGCGGTGTGACTGCGAATACCATCAAACCCACTGGGAAGAGCAAGTAGAAGGCAACTGCGGCCAGTATATTGGGTCGGTCGGTCATCAAGTGCCCTATACCCTGTTGGTACAACGGTTTGGCTATCACCCCCAACCAAACCAGGTCAATGACAATCATCACCACGGCGGTAGTGAGGTAAGCAGCGATTAATTTTGTCATGATATTTTCAAAGCCAATATTCCCAAATGCGGGCAAAGAATTCTTTAAAGCGCAAGTCTAAAGTACGGCGCTCCCATTGCGCTAGCAAGACTTCATCGGACGAAGCCAAGTCTCGGTCAAACATGGCTTGAACCCGGCTTCCAAACTCTGCGCCAAGCACCACAGCATCCAGCTCCTGGTTATGCAAAAAGCTGCGCCAGTCGAGATTGGTGGACCCCACAGTAGCCCACACGCCATCAATCAGCGCGGTCTTGGAGTGCAAGATGGCGCCTTTAAGCTGGAAGATTTTGATCCCTGCCCTCAGTAGCCGGGTGTAGTAGCCGCGTCCTGCATGAAACACTAGCCATGAATCGGTTTGACTGGGCAGGATCAGTTTCACGTCCACACCGCGCGCAACCGCCGCCGCCAGCGCGGCCAGCAACTGCGGGTCTGGTGCGAAATACGCGTTAGTCAGGTAGACGCTGGTCTCAGCGTTGCCTATGGCGGACATCAGCGCTGCGTAAATTTGGCTATAGGGTTCATCGGGCGTGCTTCCGATGGCGCGCACCGCCGTTTGACCTGCACTTTTAACTGGCGGAAAGTAATTTCTTTCAGGTAGTGGCCTGCCCTTTTGCTTTTCCCACGTTCCTATGAATAGTTTTTGCAGTTCGGCCACTACAGGGCCTTCCAATTGCAAGTCAGTATCCCGCCAGGCCAACGTACCATCTTTACGGTTACGCGCGCCCTTGCCAAACGAGCCACCCGAATAGACATTGCTGATATTGATACCCCCCAAAAACGCCTTGCTGCCATCGACGATCAACAGCTTGCGGTGGTCACGCCGGTTGGGTGACCAGGCCGTGCCCGCCACGAGCGGATTGATGGGATTGAATTCTACGACCTTGATGCCTTTGTCGATGAGCGCTTGAAAAAACTCTGAGGGAGTGCCCAACGTACCCACGCTGTCACGGATAAGATTGACCTGCACACCCTGCATTTGCTTGTCCATCAGTACTTTGGCGAAATTTCGGCCTACCTCATCGTCGTCCATGATGTAGGTTTCCATATTGACATGGTCTTTGGCGCTGGCAATAGCCGACAGCATCGCATCGTAGGTGGCGGGGCCGTCCAGAAGCAACTGCACCTTATTGCCTGTATGGAGCGGACTAACAGTCATCGCCTCTTCCAGCGCTAGATGCCGATCAAAGATGTTGCTGTCTGGGCTGCTGCTCTTTAAACGATCCAGGATCGCTTTGCTTTGGGTGGGCGAGAGCGGGCCGCGCGCTCCCTCCAGATTGACAGGTATGGTTGAACTGGGCGCAGCACCGGGCGCTATGTCCGGCAAACTAGCGCAACCTACCGTACAAAGCAGGCATAAGTACAAGCCAAGTATCAAACGCCGATGGGCCATTCAACCCCCGTCGATTATGTTTTGTTGGCAGCGACGGCTGTCACACGCCAAATCACGTTGCCTACATCGTCCGCTACCAGCAGTGCACCCTTCCTGTCGATGGCGACGCCTACTGGGCGACCGTATGCATTGCCCTCGGGGCTAAGAAAACCAGTCAAGACATCGACCGGGGCACCGTTCACAGGCTTGCTGCCCTCAAACGGTACGAAAATCACTTTGTAGCCACTGTGCGGCCGACGATTCCACGAGCCATACTGCCCAATAAACATGCCATTGGTAAAAGTAGTGGGCAATGTAGCTCCGATGGAAGACGCCAACCCCAGCGACGCGGTATGCGGACCCAAAGCGTAATCAGGCACAACCGCTTTCGCCACCAAATCGGGACGTGGTGGCTTGACTCTGTTATCAACGTGTTGCCCGTAATAGCTATACGGCCAGCCGTAAAAAGCGCCATCCTGCACGGATGTCAAATAGTCTGGTACCAAATCGCTGCCCAGTTCATCGCGCTCGTTCACTACGGTCCACAGTGCGCCGCTTTGAGGCTCCCAGGACATGCCGTTAGGGTTGCGCAGCCCAGAGGCAAACACACGGTGAACACCGCTTTGGATATCCACTTCCCAAATGGCGGCACGTTCAAATTCTGCGGACATGCCACGCTCGGCCACATTGCTATTGGAGCCAACCGTCACATACAGCTTGCGGCCGTCCGCGCTGGCGATAATGTTTTTAGTCCAATGGTGGTTGATGGGGCCTGCCGGCAAAGTCGTCAGCAGGGCGCCTGGGGCCGTGACGCGTGTCTGACCAGATGCATAGGGGAATCGCAACACGGCATCAGAGTTGGCTACGTACAAATCGCCGCCCACCAGCGCCATGCCAAAGGGCGAACTCAGACCCTCCAAAAAAACTGTTTTAATGTCCGCCGCCCCGTCTCCATCTACGTCGCGTAACAACGTAATGCGATTGGCGCTGGGCGTCTTGGCACCAGCTTTTTTCATTACCAGGCCCATCACCCAGCCTTTAATGCCTTTGGCATCGTCGGGCTTGGGCGGCGCATTGGTTTCAGCGACGAGCACGTCCCCGTTTGGCAGTGCCAGCAGCCAGCGCGGATGGTCTAAACCGCTTGCAAAGGCGACTACCCGGGTACCAGGCGCCGCCACAGGCGTTGTGCCTTCAGGCCAGCCTACGGCAGGCGCAATGTTCACGGTGGGAATCAGGGTGCGCTTGGCAGCCGGGAGCGTTGGTTGTGGCCCTGTGCCCGCAGACACCTGCAGTAAAGCGGTATCGCCGCAGGCTGCAAGTAGCAAAGCGGCAAAACTAGCCATCGTGAACCTGTGACACCTTTCGCGCAGCCTCATTGCACCGCCAACTGGGTACATCAAATTTTGCCCATCAGCAGCAAAATGATGATGATGACAACGACCAGCCCAAGCCCCCCACTGGGGCCGTAGCCCCAACTCTTGCTGTGCGACCAACTGGGTAAAACGCCAATCAGCAGCAAAATCAAAATGATCAAAAGAATGGTACCTACGCTCATGGCAATCTCCTTAAGTTAAATGGCTGCCGGCCTAGTTAGTGGGCGTAGAGGCAGATGGAATCACGATAACGGTAGCAGGGTCACCCGGTCTTCCGGTAGCTCCGGTGCTGCCGGTGCTGCCGGTGCTGCCGGTGCTGCCGGTGTCCCCGGTAATTCCGGTGTTACCTTGGTTACCCTGATTGCCAGGAGCGCCTTGTGGGCCCATAGGGCCAGGCACGCTTACGGGAGGTGCGGGTACGTTCACCACCACTGGTTTTTCGCAGGCTGCGAGGAACAGGGTTGCAAATACTGTTGAGATAGCTAATAAGCGGTTCATATATGTCCTTTACCAGGTTAAGAAAATCAAGGGGAGTTTTTGGGCTTTTCGGTCCAGTTGGGCAACATGACAGAGTGGTCATTGGCCTGGCCAGGCAGGGGCATGGCCGCCGACTGGTCGGTTTTGCTCACTTCAGATTTCGCCGGTGACGTGGTGGCCGGTGCCTCTTTGGTCGGCCCGGCTGGCACCATGCCAATCGGGCTGGAGAGTGGCGTGACTGTGGTGGTAGAACTTGGCACAGGTTTTGTCAAGGGTGCGGCTACAGGCGCGGGTACGAAATACGAGTTGTCCTTACACCCAGTAGTCAACAGTGTCAAGGCCAAAGCGGCTAGCATCGCTATGGCGAAAGGGGTACTGAGGTCTGTTTTCATGGTTGGCTAGCGTGAACTTAAAGTCAGGACAATTGGGTCAGCGTGTCGTGCTCACCCATGGCCACAGGTTTGCCCGACACGATGGAAGCGGCCATCGCAAACATGCGCACCATCTTGCTGTGGGGCGCGTCCCAATACTCCGCTGCATTGGGTACAAACTTCAACAATGCAAGGTTGGGTGAATTCGGGCCATCTGGAAACCAGGGTTTGGCAAACGGAGTCCATAAACGCTGGATGTGCTCGCGGTTGGTGTGCATCACACCGCGCCCTGATATGGACACATAGGTGCCATGGTCAGCATGAGTGAAGCTGAGGTTCGCAGTCTCCAGGTGCTGGGTTTTAGCAGAATTTTTTTCTGTAAAAAACCAGATCGCACCATCGCCATCCATTTCTTGCGGGGCCATCGGACGGCTCATCAAGGCACCATCATCGTCTGCGGTTGTCAGCATCGCCACGGTCATATCTTCAATGAGTTCACCAAGCTAGACCAGCTCGGGACTGTGTTGTGGGTCTATTTTCATGAGAAGTTTGTGTACAAGTTAAACATCCTAATCATGCATTCACGAAATGCATCAGCGCGTCAGTGGTGATCGGTATCTCTTGTAGGAGAAAGCCTGTTCAAAAAAAATTTGACGTATGGCTATGTTAGATAACGCACAGACCTACACACTGTGAAGAAGTAGCATATTTTCTTCACTTCATATCGTCAGTCACCTCACGAGGAAGCCCATGATCGATATTCGCAAAGGCCAAGCGCCAGCCCCGCTGACTCGTGTGCAATTCAACGCACGGTTTTTGGCATCTTATGTAGACCCAGCGTACCGCTGCGAGGATCAATCCATTGCGCGCCTGGAAGAGATAGCCTGGCAGGCCTACACCGAAGGGCGCAAAGCACCTTTTACACAAAAAGCTGGCCCTGGCTATGCCAACCCAGACTACGATTTGTCTACGGAGTGGATAGCGACCAAGAAACGAATTGACGAAGCACAGCTGACTTGGGCCGATCCTGCTACCCCATCCAGGGTACTGCTCATCTGCGGCAGCGCGCGCAACGACGGCTCCTGCCCTGGCGAAATGTCTAAGTCATTTCGGTTGTTGGAACTCGCCCGCGAGACGTTGGCGCTTAGCCATATTCAACCGGACGTGCTCGACCTAAGCTTGCTTACCTCCGAGTACGAGCTTAATATTCACCCCTGCAAAGGGTGTGCCTCAACCGCCATGCCGCTGTGCCACTGGCCGTGTAGCTGTTACCCGAACCATGCGCTCAACCAAACTAACGATTGGATGGCTGAAATCTATGAGCGCTGGACCGCTGCACACGCCATTATTATTGTCACTCCAGTTTATTGGTACCAAAGCCCAAGCCCGCTCAAGCTGATGATAGACCGCCTGGTCTGCGCAGACGGTGGCAATCCCGACCCCACGTCTACCGGGGGGAAAAAAGTCAGTATGGCCAAAGAACTGGAGTTGGCAGGCTGGGACTACCCCAAGCACCTTGCCGGACGGGTGTATGGCTTGGTGGTGCACGGTGATGTAGCGGGTATTGAAGGCTCACGCCGCGCGCTGTCAGACTGGCTTGACTGGATGGGTTTTATCGATGCCGGTATGCAAGCGCGCCTGGATCGTTACATTGGCTATTACGAACCTTATGCCACCAGCCATGGTGCGCTAGACAAAGATGTTGCCATGCAAGAAGAGGTGCGTAACGTAGCGCGTTCTGTCGCCAAGGCATTGGTTGAACTACGGGCAGGCAGATTGCAAACCGCCCAGCCCATATTGTCCCGTCCCCGACCCAAATAGCCAGTCTCCGTACCAGATGCCAGGATCAGCGATGCTTGGCACCACCTGCACATGACTGAAAAATTAATTCCGTCTGATCGACATTCAATCAGTATGCAATCTAGCACTGCCACCACGGTCATTGCAACGTTGGCAGTCATCGCGGCGTTGTGGTGGGGTCAGCGCTTTCTTATCCCCATTGTCGCTGGCCTCATGTTGGCTATGCTGATCATGCCTGTGACGGTACGTTTGACAGCTTGGCTGCGAAGCTCGGCAGTTGCGGCCGCGCTTACGCTGGCCGTGGTGATGGGCGTGATGGCACTTAGCGCAATGGCGTTCGGCAACCAGTTGGTACGCGTTGTAGAGCGCGCACCAGACATGATCAGTATGGTGGCGCAGCAGCTAGCGCAGCGGGATCCAAACGTAGATTCGGTATTAACTCGTGCGCGCGGCGCATTGCAGGAGCTTGACCGTGCTGCAGACCACATGGTGGCCGGCAAACCCCTGGCCCGACCTGGTAGACGAGCAGCACCAGCCCTTCCTGCAGCGTCCGCCACTACTCCCAATAACAGTATCACCACGGGTGCTGCGGTAGTGTTACGCGATACAGCGGTAAACGGTTCCAGTGTTCTACTGGGATTTTTCGGTAATTTAACGATCATCTTTTTTATCTCCTTCTTCGTGTTGACGGGTGGCAAGGAGTTGACTGAGAAATTTCTTGGCCTGTGGAGCTACAGTGCAGAGGTTCACTCCCACGCGCAGCGTGCCCTGCTTGAATGCGGGCGACAGATACGGATCTACTGCGGCGTACTGATAGTGACCAATCTAATCATTGGCGCTGCGGTGTGGATAGCTTTTTCCCTAGCCAACTTGCCAGACGCCGCAGGCTGGGGTGCCGCCGCAGCGGTGTTGCACCTCGTGCCCTACTTGGGCATGGCCTTGCTCACCACTCTTGGTGCTGCAGAGGCTTTTCTGGTGCACGAAACGATTGCCGCTGCACTGGGGATGGGTGGCTTCCTTATGGTGCTATCAACTTTGATAGGCACGTTCGTTACCTTTTGGTTGCAAGGTCGCGCCGCAAAAATGAACCCAGCAGCCATGTTTGTTGGTTTGGTATTTTGGGGGGCTGTGTGGGGCATTTGGGGGCTTTTCCTTGGTCCAGCGCTGGTAGTTTTGCTCAAGGTTGCCGCTGAAAATTCACGCCACGGCCCTCAGCTTGCTAAGTTAATGCAAGACTAAAGACAGCTTATCCGATTGATATACGTTGCCGCGACAGCCCAATGCTCTGCAACCGAAGCTACCCCAAACCAATCCAACCCGCGCCACGCTCAAACTGGTACCAAGCCCACTTGCAGTGACACCAAGCCCGAAAAAGTTAGCACGCCATGATCACTTGGGTGCCTAAGTAAAGAAAAAGGGTTAGACGGGAGCTTAACCATCCTTGGCAACCCGCATGGGATATAGGTTTTTTCAATTGTAAAAAATCAAGTATCTTTAAAAGTACCCGCTCTAGAAATTGACACCGCCCACACGATAATTAAAACCCTCGTGTACCAAGCCACCCCACAGGTTTATTTGCAAGCTGTGGGCTGTTCACCACGATGCGGACTATTTTTTACCCCACCCTAACCCTGTGCAGGCATATCAAACAAGTCGCCCATCGCAGCCCCCGCCCTGCCCGCCTTCAATGGCCTAAGCTGTGCAGGCAAGGGCGCGGGCAGGCTGGCAAACTCGGTGGCGGGCATGGCCTGCAATAAGTCTATGGCTTGGGCACTGGTGGCGCTTAACCAGCGCTTGCGGTGCTGGGGTGGCACGATCACCAAAGACCGCTTTTCATCCGTAGGGCGATGAAAAGCCCCCATCACCGGGTGGCCGTCTGCATTGATGGTCAACATAGAAAACGAGTGCAGGGGCGCAAGCAGCCCGTTCGTGCCATTGGGTGGGCACACCTCCCACAGCGCAGCCACGGTAAACGCAGCCAAGTCTTGCCGCTGTATTTGCCAGCGCACCGCCCGCCCGCTGGCATAGCTGGGTTCATAAAAGCTGACCATGGGCACGAGGGCAAATTGTGCCCGCTGCCACGCGCCCCGGTAACTAGGCTTGCTGGCCACCGTCTCGCTGCGCGCGTTGTAGGTGTGGCGTGAGAGCTTGGTATCTTTAGCCCACGGCGGCATCAGCCCAAACATGGCGGGCAGCCATCCATCTGCATCGCCAGCCCCATTGCCCACGATGATGGGAGCCATACCCCCCGGCCATACTTCGGGGGTAAAGCCAAAGCCGGGCGAAGCCATGCCAAGGTCAGCCAGCACCCGCTCGGGTTTGATGGATTGGTAGTTGCTGCACATAGGGGTGGCTGATTTCAATTCCTGAAAATCTGTTTGAAAAATCAAAGTGAGAAAAGTTGAGTTTATTTTCGCTAGTTGTCATAGTGATATTTACAGCTCACAATAATCAATTCATCATCCGTAGCCCGGTACACCAACCTGTTGGTTTCATCAATACGGCGTGACCAATAGCCCGACAGGTTTGCCACCAGTGGCTCGGGTTTGCCAATGCCGCTAAACGGATCGCGGGCGGCGGCTTCTATCAAGATATTGATGCGCTTTAAGGTCTTGCTGTCTTGGCCGTGCCAGTAGGTGTACTGCTCCCACGCTTCGGGCACAAAGCAGATAGTGCGCATGTTGTATGTGCGTGGGCAGCTCAAGCGGGTAGCAGTTTGCGGGGCTTGGCTTTGCCCGCTTTGTCTTGCGCTATGGCATTGGCTAGGTGCGCGGCGTTAGCCGGGCTAGACACTAGGTGCAATGTTTCCATCACGCTTTGGTAATGGTCAAAGCTCATAAGCACTGCGTCAGCCCCATCGCGGCGGTTGATGATGGTAATGTCGTGGTCGTCTGCTACTGAGTCCAATACGGCTTTGAAAGAATTGCGGGCTTCGGAATAGCTGACTACGCGCATGGTTGCACCTTGGGTAACTTGTTCTATGGATTGTACAAGTTAATCCGCTGCTGTGCAGCGCGGTCTATGCAGTCTTGCTTAGGCGTTAGCCAATTCGCTGGGCTGGCGTGCAACGCCCAGTTGCAGCCCCGCAGCGCCAATGACTGCTAGCAAGGTTTTGATGGTGGGGTTGCCTTTGGGGCTTAGGGCGCGGTACAGGCTTTCGCGCGGTATGCCTGCCTTTTCTGCCATTTGCGCCATGCCTTGCGCCTCTGCAATATGACGTAGTGCAGCCAACAGGGCAAACTGCCCACCGGGCAGGCTGGCTTCCTCTAGGGCGGTGGCTAGGTAAATTTCTGCTAGTCCAGTAACCGCTTTGAGCATTTCCACCACGGCTTCATCGTGTGGGCGGGCAGCAATATATTTGTGTGTGGCCATGCTGTATTTATTTTGAAAACCATTCACGCAGCTAAGAGTTTGCGGCGTGGTACGAGTGCCGCTTTACGCAGTGCAATAGCTGGCTTGGCTTTTGGCACAGCACGCACCTTGATCGTGGGCGCTAAGCCTGCCTGCTCTGCCATGTTCAGCAAGGTATCGAGAGAAAACAAATCAATACGCCCGCGCTTGAGGTCTGACAAACGGGGCTGGGTGATGCCTAGGTGAATGGCGGCGGCTTTTTGTGTGCCTGTGGTTTGGTCTAGCCAATGTTGCAGCGCCATCAATAGCGTGGACTTTGCCCGCATGTTGGCGGCCTCTTGGGGTGTGGCTTCTATTGCGTCCCACACGCTGGCAAACGCGGTAACAGTTGAACTTGCTTTGTTAGGCATGGTATTAACTCTTTTCATTCAATACATCTTTAAGCCTGTGTTTGGCTACCTCTATGTCGTGCTTGGCGGTGTGCTGGGTTTTCTTTTGAAAGCAGTGCAGCACATACACAGCGTCAACTATTGATCCGGCCCTGTGAAGTATCAAGTGGCATAGCGAACTCGCTTGTCCTGAAAGTAGGCCATTACGCGCTCAGGGGACTGCTCCAGCATGGCCATGTGCTGACTTGCCGCCTCGCGCAGTTTTGCTTTGGTTCGCAC
>JANMTF010000021.1:0-2636 GCA_031390175.1 Polaromonas sp. | reverse complement strand
GGAAAACAAAAACCCATCGGCAAAATCGCCACTTGGCGTTCGTTGTAAAACACCTCACGCGAGACACCCAGCCAGGCGCGCAGCCGCTCGCCACTGGCGTCGTTAAACGGTATCCCCGTCTCATGCACCTTGCGTCCCGGTGCCTGGCCGGCGATCAGGATGCGGGCGGATGGGTGCACTTGCACTACGGGACGCGGGCCGAGGGGCAAATGGGCTGCACACAAAGTGCAGGCACGGACCTCGGCAAGTAGGGATGTGAGGGGATTCATGGTGAATTATGAATCTTGCGTACCATGTAGAGCGAGTTGATTCGCCAGTTCATACTTCTGCTTAAGTTTGTGGGGTGATTTGGCAGGCTCCCACACGTCCACTGCCATCGATGCTTTGCCGGCCGTGGCCAGCGCGTTACACAACAACCGCAATCCCTGCGCCTCAAGGCGGTGAAGGCTTAACGCGCTTCACTCTCAACGCAGAAGTATCCACGCCAGAGTAGTGCTCCTTTAATGCCTTTAGGCCCTCCATCGCTCGGCTTCGCCATCCAGGCCCTTGGGTAATGAGCTTGTCCCATGTCTCGCTGAGCAGGTCAGCATCGTTTTCGGCAAGATAGTCGATCAGCGATGCCGCCTGGGCCAAGTCTTTGCTGGCTTTCACCCGCATGTTTTGCGGCCTTTCGCCATAGACCAGCAACTTATGCAAAGCGTACTTTTCTGGTGGGGGTGCGTTGACCGTGATGGGGCCGCGCTGCGCAAGCAGGGTGATCTGAATAGGGGCCTCCATGGAAAACTCCATGAATTTCAAAGGCTGCATGGTGGCGTTCAAAGCCTTGATGAGCACGGGCGTGTCGCCGCCCCGGTGGTGGCAAGTGACAAAGTCGATTTGCAAATCCTGCTCATCCGATTTGACGTAGGTGGTAAGGCTCTTGACCGGTACGAAGCCCATCTTGAGGGCTTCGATCTCGCTCCCCATGTCCATGGTGACATCGGACGGAATGGCAACCGAGACATTGCGCCCTGCGTGGGTAAAGTCCAAGTCCACGGTCTGCGCCGCAGAATGCCAACGAATGCCCAGGTAATTCTGGTAGGCCATGTACACGTGGGTGCCCACCAGTACGCCGCCTGCGCGAAAGAAACCCGCATCGGCCAGGCGTTCAATAATTTTTGCATGCGCTGGGACTATAGACATACAACCCGCTGCAATCGCTTGGCGCGTGAGTTGGCGCAGGTGCACACTCTTGCCTTCGCCCAGGCGATGCAGCGCTATCAACTCGGTGAGCTCGTCAGACGCGGAGCCCAGGAAAATCTGTATTTGCTTGCCCGTGAGATCCGGGGTCTGGTAGTACCAATACTCCCGTCCCTTTACTTTTTTCCTGGAAAAACTACCTGGTAACTCGGCGACTGTACGTACATCCTCTAACCGGCGGGCGCTGGCTAGGGATGCGTAGGCAGTTTGGGCTGCGGTCGACAATGGGGTGTAAAACATGGGAGGATATACTAAGTATTTATAATATCAGTATAACTCCTATCGCCCCACATAGGCCGCTGTTCAGTCAGCTCGCCCTGTGAGCACGAGCGCCAACAGCACAGTGGTGTTAAGCAAAATTATTAAGCAAAATTCTTCGCCGCAAAATCCCAGTTCACCAAGCTATTGAGAAAGGTCTCCACAAACTTGGGACGTGCATTGCGGTAGTCGATGTAGTAGGCATGCTCCCACACGTCGATGGTCATCAGGGCCTTGTCTGCCGTGGTCAGGGGCGTGCCTGCGGGGCCGGTGTTGACGATGTCTACTGTGCCGTCGGGTTTTCTCACCAGCCAGGTCCAGCCAGAGCCAAAGTTGCCTACGGCGCTTTTGGTGAAGGCTTCTTTGAAGGCGGCGTAGCTGCCGAATTTGGCGTTGATGGCGGTGGCCAGCGCGCCGGTGGGTTCACCACCGCCTGCGGGCTTCATGCAGCTCCAGAAGAAGGTGTGGTTCCAGATTTGGGCGCTGTTGTTGTACACGCCGCCGGTGGATTTTTTGATGATTTCTTCCAGGCTCATGGCCTCAAACTCAGTGCCTTTTTGCAGGTTGTTGAGGTTGACGACGTAGGCATTGTGGTGCTTGCCGTGGTGGTATTCAAAGGTTTCTTTGCTGTAATGGGGTGCCAGTGCGTCGATGGCGTAGGGCAATGCGGGTAGGGTATGTTCCATGGTGGTTTCCTCGATGGTTGTAAATGGCAGAACCTGTGATTGTAGGAAGCTTTTGGACCTATGGGCATGAAAGGGTTTATCACCTGCGGGACTTTGGAGTAATGGAGAGTTCTGGGGGGCGACTATCGGCGGCTGTCGGAAAGCTATCGCCAGCTTTGCGCGTCCAGAGCCTGCACAATCTGTTAAAACACTGTATTGGCCCAAGCCTTCTTGCTGCCTTCTCGTTCAAGCAAGCGCTTGTCTGGTTCCCCTCCTCCCTGTAGCCTCCCCGCTGTAACCTGTTCACCCGATGTCCTCTACCCTCCCCCCAACTCCCACCAGCGCGCTGCCTACCATCACTTGGACCGAGGCCGACCAGCCCTGCACGGCCTTGTGGCACTCTGAACGCGGTGCACCAGCGCCCAAGCGCGTGGTGCTGGCCGACGACACCATGAGCGCCGACACCGCCTACCG
>JANMTF010000013.1:0-2306 GCA_031390175.1 Polaromonas sp. | reverse complement strand
GGGCACTCAAAAGCCACTGATCTCTGCCGTTTGAACGGTTGCAGCCGACGCAATGAACAAGGCGATGAAGCTGCTGCTCGCCAATCGGTTTTGAGCCTGCGACGCGCGCAGGCCCACCCCGCAGCGGGTCTGAAACGCTGCTTGGATCGCTGTGTCGATCACTCACCAATTGATGCGCTGATCGACCTCGTAGTCCGGTGCCGGTTGCGCCTCCCCAGCCCAGTCATTGGCCCAGTCTGGTCCGAATTGGGCACCCTCACCCATCTGCGCATCACAGTCCTCCCACATCGGCGGCCCGCGTGCTGGTGCGATGTTGGGCGGCTCGGCCTGCACCCCGATGTGTTGGAGCATTTGCCGGATATCGGCGCTGTGCGTGATGAAAGCGATGATGCGCATCTGGCCGCCACACATTGGGCACAGCAGAGGGAACACCTCATAGATGCGGGCGATCAGCACCGCCCATAGGTAGTGCGCCTGTGAGCGCCCAGGCGGCGCAGGTTCGCCCTGAGTTGGCACGCTATCGCTCGCAGTGGCTGGCTCGGCTGGCACCTTGACCAGTTGTGAAGGCGCTTCCTGCGCCAATGCCGTCACCGCCGCCCTGAGCGGCGAGTTCGGTGCCAGCGCGCCGTAGTAGCGATGGCGGTGGGTGCGCGGCGGTGGCACCAAGGCGGCGATGCGGTTGATCAGCTCCAGCGGCGTAAGTATCAGCTCGTCCACTTTGACGCCGCGCTTCTCGGATGCCGGTTCGCTGTGCTGCTTTGCGCAGCGGTACACCAGGTCCTTACCTGCTTTGCGTAAACGCTCCATCGAAAACGGCGGACGGGCGCAGTAGCGCAGCAGCCGCTCCAGGCCAGCGCGGTCGTGCGCATCAATGCGCACGCTGGTATCCACCGAGAAGCCGCTGTGCCGGTAGCCCAGCATCTCTTTAGCCTCAAAGCGCTCCAGCAGACCTCGGCCCACGAAGGCGCGCAGGATGCGAGTGCGCAAGGTGGCCTGCACCTGGGCCACAGCAGTCTCATCGATGCCGCTGGCCGGGTGGAAAATCACTTTGCTGGGTGCGGATTGATGGTCGGTCACAGCCTGGGTGTTGGTGTCAGCGCCAGCATCAGCGCCGCCCGCCAATGCCTCACACATTCCATCGACCACGCACACATGAAAATGCACATGCTCGTTCAGACTCGAGCCAAAGCGGTGGATAAAAGCCACAGCGCCGATGTGCAGGGCCGCCTTGTCCACCTGCGCTGCACCCGGGCATTGGGCGGATAGGCTTTGCATAATAACGCGCAGAAAAATACGCAGCACCATGTTCAATACCGCCCCTTCACGCTGCATGAAGTAGCGCAGGCGCTTGGGCACAGACAGCACCCACTGGCGCACCGGCAGACGCGGAAAGACGTGATCTGTGAGGTGCGCCGCCGTCTCCACCATGCGCCGGGTGTTGCATGAGGGGCAGACACCCCGGCCTTTGCAGGAGAAGGCCACGAAGTAGTCGTGCGCGCAGTCAGCGCAGCGAGCGCGGGCAAAGCCATGGGCAAAGATGCCGCATTCGAGGTATTTGCCAAACGTCTGGCGCACATAGGGCGTGGGGGTGCGGTGGTCGCCCTGACCGTCAAACTGGCCTGCACTGGCCAGATCAAGCCAGGTCTCGTAGTGCTCGGCTACCGTTTGGTACAGCAGCGTGCGCTCAGGATGGCGCGGGTTGTAGAGCTTGGGCTTAGACGCAGGGGGCATAAATACTGCGTAAATACACAGTATTTTGCAGCATCTACCTTGACTTACCTAGCAAGAACGCGACGCGCTGCGGTCACAATCACCATCCCCTGCCACCCATTTCCACCGGAGCCCCCATGACCAACCGCGTTCTCGCCCACACCGGCGCCACCTACCCCATCGTGCAAGCCCCCATGGGCTGGATTGCGCGCACGCAGTTGGCCAGCGCGGTATCGCGCGCCGGGGGCTTGGGGGTGATTGAAACCTCGTCGGGCGAGACGGAGAACTGCCAGGCCGAGATCAAGAAGATGGCGGCGCTGGGCTTGCCGTTTGGCGTGAACCTGCCGATCCGGTTTTTAAAAGACGATGCGATGCTGAATTTTGTCTGCGCATCGGGGGTGAAGTTTGTCACCACCTCGGCGGGTAGCCCGGCCAAGTTTATAGCGCCGCTCAAGGGTGCGGGCATTACCGTCTACCACGCGGTGCCCACGGTGGACGCAGCCATGAAGTGTGTGGACGCGGGCATTGACGGCCTGGTGGTGGAGGGCGGTGAAGGCGGCGGTTTTAAAAACCCCGAAGAGGTCTCCACCCTGGTG
>JANMTF010000439.1:0-2355 GCA_031390175.1 Polaromonas sp. | reverse complement strand
AAACGTCGTCCAGGCACCGGGTGCGGGGTTGCAGCCGCGAATCAGGTTGTAGACCATATCTACATGGCTGTGCCAGTTGATACGCGATGCATCGGCGCGGCACCAGCCCTCGTACGTGGCCAGGCCTTCGTTTTGGTGGTGCTCGTGGTGCTGGGCTTTGACCACCAGGTCGGCGGCCTCCAGCATGGCCTGCACGCCCATGGGGAAGAGGCGGTCAAAGTAGATGCTGCCCAGGGTGTCGTCGGGGCCAATGGGAGTGTGCTTTTGCAGGATAACGGGGCCTTCGTCCAGGCCGTCGGTGGGGCGAAAGATGGTCAGGCCCGTCTCAGTGTCGCCACGAATAATGGGCCAGTTGATGGCGCTGGGGCCACGGTAGCGCGGGAGCAGGGAGGGGTGGAACTGGATCATGCCGTGCGTTGGGATGCACACCAGCTCTTGCGGCACAAACTGCAGCACAAAGGCCATGATGCCCAGATCGGCCTGCACTTCGCGCAGGGCAGTTTGCGCCTCGGCGCTGCGCAGGGAGGCAAACTGGAACAGGGGTAGGCCCCGATCCTGCGCCTCAGTCTTGAAAGGGTCAGGTTTGGCCCCGGCTTTATCGGGCGCGCAAAACACACCGACGACGTTGTCGCCACGGGCTAAAAATGCCTCTAATACGGCTTTACCAAACTCTTGTTGGCCAATGATCACTACGCGCATAGCTTTAGACTCTTCAATAATAAAATGGGCTATGGGTATTATGGCTTGCGCACCAGGCCCTGCACCCCCGCTGTATCCCCAGAATTTAAAATGAGCCCAGTCGCCCCGCCATGACCCTGCGCCGCATTGCCCACCTTGACATGGATGCCTTCTACGCATCGGTGGAGCTGCTGCGTTACCCGCAGCTCAAGGGCCTGCCGGTGGTGATAGGTGGCGGCAGACGCGCTCTGGACGATGCTTTGCGCGCGCAGTATGCCGACACACCCATCGCGCAGATTCCTCCCAAGGCTTTTCCGGTGCTGGCGGGCTACACCGGGCGCGGGGTGATTACCACGGCCACCTATGCAGCGCGCCAGTTTGGCATCGGCTCGGCCATGGGCATGATGAAGGCGGCCAAGCTGTGCCCGCAGGCGCTGCTGCTGCCGGTGGACTTTGACGAGTACCGCAAATTCTCGCGGCTATTTAAAAGCGTGCTGACCGAGATTGCGCCGCTGATGGAAGACCGGGGCGTAGACGAGGTGTACCTGGACTTGACGGACGTGCCCGGTGGGCAGCGCGAAGGCGGGCGATCGCTGGCGCGCTTGATGCAAAAAGCTGTATTGGATGCCACCGGCCTGACCTGCTCTATCGGCGTGGCCCCCAACAAACTGCTGGCCAAGATGGCCAGTGAATTTCACAAACCCAATGGCATTTCCATTGTGTATGCCGAAGACTTGCAAAGCAAAATCTGGCCACTCAATGTACGCAAGATCAACGGCATAGGCCCCAAAGCCGAGGCCAAGCTGCAAGCACGCGGCATCCACACCATTGGCGATTTAGCCGCGCAGCCGGCCCACGAGCTGGTAGAAAACTATGGCAAGAGCTACGGGGCCTGGCTGCACGAGGCTGCGTGGGGCCGCGACGAGCGCGCATTGGTGACCGAGAGCGAGCCCGTGAGCATGAGCCGCGAGACCACGTTTGAGAACGACCTGCACGCCGTGCACGACAAAGCCGCGCTCACCGCCATCTTCACCCAGCTATGCGACAGCGTGGCCGCTGACCTGCTACGCAAAGGCTATGTGGGCAAAACCATCGGCATCAAGCTGCGCTACGGCAACTTCAAAATCGTCACCCGCGACATCACGCTGGACAGCGGCACCGACAACGCTGCCTTGATCCGCCGCACCGCAGGCCTGGCTCTGAAGCGCGCCGACCTGCGCATGCGCTTTCGGCTGCTGGGAGTGCGCGTAGGCAAGCTGGAGCCTAAGAATTTAGAGGCTAGTACGGCTGTATCCCAGCAGAATATCGCGGGAGCAGCTACTGAAAATGTAGCAAAAAAAAAATCGGCAACGGAGCCCGAACTGTTTTAAGGTGACGCGGTTTGCGTTGCAGATCGCCCTACAAAGCCGTGGGCAGCAAAGCGCCCTTGAACAAAACGGGCCCGGTAGGCCCTGTGGCACTGGGCACGCCTCCCTTAGGCTCCAAGCTGATGGCCAGCATGGGAATAGTGACCACCTGCTCGGCCTGCGCCGCCAAGCGAATGACCTTGTCGCCCGTCAGCACGCCCAGAGACTGTGGGCCGCCACTGGCTGGCAAAGCCCAGAGCTGCAAAGATTTGTCCACTGCCTCTTGGTACCCACCCACCCGCTTGAGCGTCAGGCGGCTATTAACCTGGTC
>JANMTF010000317.1:0-1735 GCA_031390175.1 Polaromonas sp. | reverse complement strand
AGTGCTGCGCACCATGCTCTGGCATCTGGACCGGCTCATTGACCGTCCCGATACAGAGCCACGAGATACCGCCATCGCGCGCATGGTGCAAGCGTTTCGCAGCGAATGGACGCTGGAGCGCCAAGGCTGGGAGGAAGTGCTGGCCCTGTTCAAAACCCTGGGCGATTTGCCCGAGCTGCGATGGGACGACTTGCGTGGCCATTTAAGCAGCCGCGAATGGATGGAAGCGCGCCGCATTGGCGAACTGCTGGCCCAGCTTAAAGAACTCGCCAGTTTTATCGAACACTTAGGCCGCGCGCAGCGCCGCAGCGACATGCCGCCCAGCGCCCAGCTGCAACCCAACCCCCACCAGCCACGCCAACGCGCCGCTGTGCAAATCACCACCCATTTGGTGGATCAGAGCAGTGAGGTGCGCGGCGTGAAGCGCTCGGGCGAGATTGCCCGCATGCTGGCCAGCGAGGCCGCCATGATCCGCCACCCGCAGTTGCACCGCCTGTGGCGCGCCCGCTTGGCCGAGTCGCAGCTACTCAGCTACGAGAGCGAGGCCCTGCTCAGCCAATGGCGTTTGCAGACTGACGACACCCGCCAAGTCTCAAGCACCCCACACCCCGAGCCGCTAGCCGCAGGCCCCCTCATCATCTGCCTGGACACGTCTGGCTCCATGCGCGGCGCGCCCGAGAACGTGGCCAAAGCCTGCGTGCTGCAAGCCCTGCGCACGGCGCACAGCACCCAGCGCGCGTGCAAGCTGCTGGCCTTTGGCGGCGCAGGCGAGCTGCAAGAGCGCGACCTGGCCTTAACTCCTGCTGGCCTGCAAGCCCTGCTGGACACCATGGGCCAAAGCTACGGCGGCGGCACCGACGTGCAAACCCCGCTGGAGCGCGCTATCGAGCTGGTAGGCACCCAGGCCTATGCCTTGGCCGATATCTTGATAGTGAGCGACGGCGAGTTTGGCGCCACCCCCGCCACACTGGCCACGTTGCGCGCATGCAAAGCCAGCCTGGGCCTGCGCGTACACAGCATCTTGATAGGCGACCGCGAAACCATCGGCTTGCTGGAGGTTAGCGACCAAATCCACTGGGTGCGCGCTTGGCGGCGCTACGCCACCCACGCCAAAGACGCATTTGCCGACGGCTACTCTCCCGTGCACAGCCGCAGCCTCACTGCGGAGTATTTTCCCAATGCCATCCACTGGGGGCAAGCTGCACCTGCCGAGTCTCCAAAGGTGTTTACCGCCAGCGGCCACTTGGTAGCGCCCGCCAGGCCTGGCCAGACCGGCGCGTAGGCCCTTCGTCCGCAAAGTGAGTGTGGGAGCGTAAAGTAATCGCTACAAATATATGAGCTTCTTCCGTAATATTCTATTGGGCTGCAGGCTAATATGTATCTAAAAACTGCCGAAAAACGCTATTTTTCAATGCTTGGGAGGCGCTGGGAGCCCGAGTATCGGTTGAAAACCGTAAATTGACTGATTTTCGAGTCGATTCTCAGGTGCATATCGGCCTGCAGCCCAATAAAATATTGCGGGAGCAGCTACTGAAATAAGAGCGAAAATGTGGACCGAATCGCTCCACCGATAATCACCGAAACCATCCCGCCACACTATGCCCACCATCCAAACTCCCTCTGACGTCACAGCCGCCGTACTGGCCGTGATGCAGCGCACCACCGACCCGCGCCTGCGCGAGATCATGACCGTGCTGGTCAAGCACTTGCACGGTTTTGTCACCGAGGCGCGCCT
>JANMTF010000430.1:0-27274 GCA_031390175.1 Polaromonas sp. | reverse complement strand
ACAGAGTCAGGTCACGTCGGTAGGCCGCTAAGGTGTTTTTTGACAGGCCTTGTTCGAGCCAAATGGCATCGATGAAGGTGTCTATGTTGGAGTCGGGTATGGAGGAGTCTGTCACGCCGCAACTGTAGCGCGAAAGCGTATAGAGTTCTGGACGGTCCTGGAAATGATGGCCCCCCCAAAGAGACTGGGCAAGTCTTGTACGAAAGCAGGCCGACGGTGTACTCAGCTGCGCGGCTGTACGCCGTGCTGGCCTAGGGGCAGCGACTCCTCCTTTATGCCGCTACGCTGAGTACACCGCCGATCTGCTCTCGTGAATGTGGTGGGCGATCCACCGCCGTGCCTCAACTAAACCCGTACGCAGCTCTGACGCTTGGTGTGCACAGCGCAGCGGCATAAAGGAGGAGCCCGGAGGGCGGGGGACAGCCGCGGAGCTGTGCACACCAAGCGCCAGAGCGAGCACAGCGCAAGAGACCCAGCACAGCGTAAGAGAGCGAGCACAGCACAGGACAAAGAATGCACAGCACCGGAGCCAGCTTTCCTACACCAGAGCCAAATCAGATTGCAGACAGACTCATGCCCTACGGTATCGTGAACTACCAGGAGCTCAATCCAGCTTCAAATTCTGCTCTTTCACCACTTTTTGGTACACCACCAGCTCAGCCGCCATTTGCTGGGCAAACTGCTCTGGCGAATTGCCGATAACGAACGAGCCGGTGTCTTCGATGCGTTTTTTGACGGCCGGGTCTTCCAGCGCTTTGCGCACTGCTGCGTTGACTTTGTCCACCACTTCTTTGGGCAAACCCTTGGGGCCGTAAATGCCATAGTAAGCCATACGGTTCACCGGCTCCAGGCCCAGCTCTTTGAAGGTGGGCACATTGGGCATGGTGGCCAGGCGCTGGGGTGCGGCCACGGCCACAGGCACCAAGCGGTTGTCTTTGATGAAGGGCAGCGCCGAGGGCACGTTGTCAAAAATCACCGGTACTTGGCCTGCCACGGTGTCGTTGAGCGCAGGGCCTGCACCTCGGTAGGGAATATGGGTGAGAAACACGCCAGCCAGGCTTTTCCACAGCTCGGTTTGCAAGTGGCCGATGCCGCCAGTGCCCGACGATGCGTAGGCGTATTTTCCGGGGGACTTTTTCAGCTCGGCGACAAAGGCTTTGTAGTCTTTGGCGGGGAAGTTGGGGTTCACGGCGATCACATTGGGGGTGGCCGCAATGTTGATGATGGGCGTGAAATCAGTCGCCGCGTTGTAAGGCATTTTGGGGTTGATCGCAGGGTTGGCTGCGGTGGTGGACACCGTTGCCATGCCCAACGAGTAGCCATCAGCAACGGCCTTGGCCGTTTCGTTAGCGCCTACGACTCCGCCGCCGCCGGCTTTGTTGACCACCACGACCGTCTGGCCCAGGGCCTTGCTAAGGGGCTCAGCGATCACCCGCGCAATGATGTCGGTGGTGCCACCGGGGGCAAAAGGCACTTGCAACTGAACCACTTTATTGGGGTAGCCTTGGGCAAGCACACTGGCAGTGGCGCATACAAATAGTGCGCAAGCAGCTACTGATTGAATAGCAAAACGCTTGGAAACTGTCATCTATACTCTCCGATAATAAACAATACAACCCGATGATACCTGCTCTACCTAACGCGCCACTTGCGGCTTACCCATACGCGCAAACCCTCACGAGGTCTTTATGATGGAGGCCAATGAACTACGCGCAGCTGCTTTTCCCTGACTTTTCGCTCATCGTCTGCGGCTACTTGATTTGCCGCTACACCGCGCTGAACCGCACCGTGTGGGAGCAGGTGGACAGCTTGGTGTATTACTTTTTGTTCCCCGTGCTGCTGTTCCACTCTATCGTGCGCGCGCCGCTGGATATTCGGGCTGCCTCCAGCTTGATCGCGGCTGCGTGGGCTATGGTGGCATGCGGCATCTTGATCAGCTACACCATTGCCAAGCTGCCAGGCGTGCATGAGCGTGACTTCGCCAGCACGGCCCAAGTTGGCTTTCGGTTCAACACGTTCATTGCCCTGGCCATGGCAGAGCGCTTGGCGGGGCGCGAGGGCGTGCTGCTCGTAGCCATCATCATCGGCGTGACGGTGCCCCTGTGCAACATTGGTGCCATCTGGCCCATGGCCAAACACTCGGATGTGGGTTTGAGCAAGACCCTGCTGCGCAACCCGCTCATTTTGGCGACCGCTGGCGGCCTGGTGGCCAATATGCTGGGCTTTTACGTGCCCGTGTGGGCCGAGGCGAGCGTGACGCGCATTGGCCAGGCGGCGCTGGCCCTGGGCTTGCTGGCTGCCGGTGCGGGCCTGCAGCTGGGCCGGGTGTTTGACAGCGCCAGCAAACGCAGAGTGGGTGCCGGGGTGCTGACCGTACGCCATCTGGCCATGCCGCTGGTGGCGTGGTGCATGGTGCGCGCCTTTGGCCTGAACCCCGTGCAGGCCACCGTCCTCTTGGCCTACAGCGCCCTGCCCACCGCTTCGAGCTGCTACGTGCTGGCCGCGCGCATGGGCTACGAGGGCAGCTTTGTCTCTGGTCTGGTCACTCTGTCTACCCTGCTGGGTTTGGCCAGCCTGCCATTTGCGCTGGAATTTTTAAGGTAGTAGCATGGCTTGGCACGCAAAACTAGACCTGCAGTACGCCAGCGCACCCTTAGCTGACGGCGTGCCGCGCACCACGGTGCAGCACCAGCACAGCGGCCCGCTGCGCGTGCTGCAAAGCCTGTATCCGGAAGGCCCGGCCGTGTGCCACAACGTGCTGGTGCATCCTCCGGGCGGTATTGTGGGTGGCGATACTTTGGACATTACCGTGCAGGTCGATGCGGGTGCGCATGCATTTATCACCACACCAGCGGCGACGCGGTTTTACAAAAGCGACGGGGACGCTGGCACGCAGCAAGTCAAAGCGCAACTCCACAGCGGTGCGCGCCTGGAGTGGCTGCCATTGGAGACTATTTGCTACAACGCCTGCAACGCCGTGAACACCGCCGTGTTTGACATCGCGCCAGGCGCAGAAATGATCGGCTGGGACATTACCGCTTTGGGCTTGCCCAATGCCAACCTGCCCTTTGAGCGGGGCAGCTTGCAGCAGCATATTGAGGTAAAAAGCGCCTGGCTGGAGCGCGCTGTCATTGACGCGGCGGATACGCGCCTGCTGCATAGTCCGCTGGGGCTGGCAGGTAATCTGTGCATGGGCACGCTGTTTTTTGCAACCGGTGAGGCCATCACCCGCGAGAGGCGCGATCTGCTTTTGACAGCCCTACGCGCCAGCTTTGAGGGCCACGAACTGGCTGTGACTACGGGTGCCACTGCGCCCAACCCCCGTGTAATTGTGGTGCGCACCCTGGCCCCCAGAACCGAACCGGCCATGGACCTACTGCGCAGCGCATGGGCCGCCCTGCGCCAAAGCGCCTGGCAAATCCATGGAGCAGCGCCGCGCATATGGTCGATGTAATGCGGTGAGCGAATGTAAAGCACTAGAAATTTAGTGAAGCTGTTCCTAAAAATAAATTCCCTCCAGTCACGCTGATCCTTTGCAGGGTTTGGACCGTTTCCCAAGCTCAGGACAGACCCAGCTCAGAGCCAACAGCATGTAAGGGCCTGCATTGGCTGGCAGGATGAGCTAAATGTGCCTGCGGGGCAGTTGACATTCGCTACATATACAGTAGCTGCTCCCGCATCATTCTAAAGGGCTGAAGACCTATTGATATCTTAAAAACAGCCTAAAACAGTAGTTTTTAAGGTTTTTTCGGATCTCGCAAGCTGCCAAAAGTTGCCCGAGGTACATGAATTTGCATAATCTAATGTACTTAATCAAATTTTAGGATAAATATGTGCATTATTTAACTAAATATCTAAGCTATTTTAATTTATAGTAAAAAATCATCGTATTAATTTCTTTGAGAACATGCTGCATCGCAGCAAATTACGATAGACACTCCACGAACCGTGCTGAGCAGGCTATAGCCAAGTCTACAAACAACTGCATGTTGACTAGCTCCGTTTACTGTGAGCTTGACCTGTCCTGAGCTTGTCGAAGGGTCGAAGGGTTCACAAAGGCTTCGACAAGCTCAGCCCGAACGGAATTGATCTAAGCGAACTGTATTGGCCGCGTAGCTGTACACGCCGGGCGCCTGGGCGTACAACCCCCCAATGCCCTACACGTTGAGGTGGCACCTCATTCCACAGAAGCAATCGCCCCCGCTTCGATGGTGATGCGCTTGGCGCAGCGCGTGGCGATGCCTCTGTCATGCGTGACCAGTACCAAGGTGGTGCCCAGCTCGGCGTTCAGCGCAAACATCAGCTCCATCACCTTCTCACCTGTGGCGTGGTCCAGGCTGCCGGTGGGCTCGTCTGCCAGCAGCACGGCGGGCTGCACTACAAAGGCGCGGGCCAAGGCCACGCGCTGCTGCTCGCCGCCGCTCATGACCTTGGGGTAGTGGCCCAGGCGCTCGGCCAGGCCTACGCGTTTGAGCATCTCTGTGGCGGCAGCGCGTGAGTCTTTACGGCCCGCCAGCTCCAGCGGCAGCATGACGTTTTCCAGCGCACTCAGGTTGCCCAATAGCTGAAAGCTCTGGAAGACAAAACCCACTTTTTGGGCACGCCAGGCGGCGCGGTCATCCTCGTCAATGGCAAACAGATCTTGCCCCGCTAAGTGAACTGTTCCCCGTGTAGGTGTGTCCAAGCCTGCAATGATGGACAACAAGGTGCTTTTGCCAGAGCCAGAAGCACCGACAATAGCCACTGAGTCCTTAGCTTGTATTGAAAAATCAATATCGCACAAAATATCAAGGGTACCGGTGGAGTCCGTTACGCTTTTAAATACATGCTCTACCGAAATAATGGAATCTGCCATGGGTTTACATCTTTTGAATTTATCTAAACGCCACTGTACCGCGAGTTGGCTGCTTTGTTGCGCGATGGGGCTATCTGCTGTGGCTGGCAGTGCTTGGGCGGAGGCCGCCAAGCCAAGCAAACCATCGACCCAAAGCCCCGTCATCTTGGTGGTGGGCGACTCTTTGAGCGCTGAGTATGGCCTGAAACGCGGCACCGGCTGGGTAGCCTTGCTGGAGAAAAAACTGCTAGATGAAAAAATCAAAGCCACCGTGGTGAACGCCAGCATCAGCGGCGACACCACCTCGGGTGGCCGCTCGCGCCTGCCCGCCCTGCTGGCGCGGCACAAGCCCACCCATGTGGTCATCGAACTGGGCGGTAACGATGCCCTGCGCGGCCTGCCCCTGGCCATGACGGCGGACAATCTGGCATTCATGACCGATGCAGCGCAAAAAATCCAAGCCAAAGTGCTGCTGGTGGGTATGCAACTGCCGCCCAACTACGGCGCGGATTACAGCAAGCAGTTTGCGGGCGCGTTTGATAAAACCGCCGCCGCAAAGAAGACCGGCCTGGTGCCCTTCTTTTTGAAAGACGTAGCCGATGGCGCAGACCCCGTCAAAATGTTCCAAACCGACCGTATCCACCCCAAAGAAGAAGCCCACCCCATCATGCTGGCCAATTTGTGGCCTGAGCTGAAAAAGCTGTTGAAATAAATCAACTTTGCATGACCAACACCCCATGCCCCTCTCGCCGGAATTGATGTGAACTTACGACCACGACAGTCGCGCCAACTGCGATCGCGCGTCTTTAAAACCAGCATCAAACGCGGCCTCGATGGTGGTTTTAGGGGTGCAATCCCATGTGGACACTGGCACTTTTTGTTTGGGTTGCCAGTAGTTGCGACCGTTCCAGGTAAACAGGCTGGGCCACTGTGAGTAGTGACGGGTCAGCAATACCAAAGTGCCAGCTTTTTCCTCTTGAGACTGGCTATGTGAAGCCGCTGAGATGGGCGCATTATCGACAAACCCGCCATCCAAGGCATTGCCATCGCCTACCCTGCGCGCTTTCATAAAAGGCGGCGCAGCGGCTGCAGCGGATATCAAGTTTTGCGCTTGCGCTAAGCTGGCGCAATCTTGCAAGTCCATATACCCCTGGCGCAGCCCCAGCCACCTGGGTAGGCGAGGATGGATGCTGTGGCCAATGTGCTTGTCTACAATATAGGCTAAAGTGCCCACCAGGGTAGATACATGCAGCCCCAACCAGGGCGAAGGCCTGGTAAAGGCCACCGTCAGGCGTGAACGGGCTTTGCACAAAGCGTCAAAGTTTTCCTCGTTTAAATAGGAGGCAACCCATGCTGGGAAAATATGCTGGTGCGCAAACCCCACACGCCCACGCCAAACTTTAGACCAGTCAACGATACGCGGATTTGCCGCATACAAAGTTCTGCACGCCTGCATCGCTTGCTCTACCTTGCCGCCTATCAAGGCCGTGGCTACACCTGCACCCGCACTGGTACCCACCAGCCTCTCGGGCAAGTGCCAACCACGGGCAAGCAGCTCCGTCACCAAGCCTGCCTGCCACATGCAACGGTTACCTCCTCCCGCAAATACCAGCGTTCGAATTCGAGATAAATCTAATTGCGCCAGGCGACTAAGTTTTGTGTTGTTGTAGGTGTTCACGACGGATGGCATAGATCGAGCAATCTTTCAGACTGCAAATTATGTAGATATGCATAATTATACAGCCCTGCATATAATGACACCATGCCAAGCATAAGCACCTCCAAATCAGACACCTTGCGCGCCGCCATGGTTCTCACCGCCGCGCGCTGGCTACCACAACGCGGCATGGCGGCGGTCAATTTGATTGAGGTGGCACGCAGCGTCCAGGCGCCGCGTGGCTCCATCTACCATTATTTTCCGGGTGGACGCGACCAACTCCTGAAGGAGGCGCTGGAATTGGCCAATCAAAGCGGTTTGCGCATGATTGAGAAGGTGGCGGCGCAAAGCCCAACGCCTCAAGCTTTGGTAGCAGGCATTTTTGCGAGCAGTGTGCGCTGGTTAAATTCAGACTTCTCTGGCGGTTGCCCCATCGGAGCCGCCGCTGTCAGTGCTGCGACTGAAAGCGACGAGTTCCGTCAAACCATACAAGCCTGCTTTAAGCAATGGGAAGATATTTTGACGAAAGCCCTGCGCAGCAAAGGCGTTAGCTCTCCAACCAAAGCGCGTGAGCTGGCACAGTGCATCCTGCTAGCATTTGAAGGGGCCATGCTGTATGCCAAAGGGTCGCACCGAACCACGGCTTTTGATCTGGCCTCGCGCATGGTGCTGGGAATGCTTCACAATCCATGATCGCGAAGAAATACGACCATGCCCCTCACCAAAATCAGCGCTCCTGACGCGCTAGCCCAACTGGGCAGTTTCAGCACCATCATCGATGCCCGTAGCGAGAGCGAATACGCGCTGGACCGCTTGCCCGATGCCGTCAACTGGCCTACCTTGACTGACACGCAGCGCGAAGCGGTGGGCACCGAGTACGTGCAGATCAGCGCCTTTGATGCGCGCAAGCGTGGCGCTGTAATGGCAGCGCGCAATATTGCGCAGCACATCGAGACGCATTGCGCAGACACTCCGAAAAACTGGAAGCCCTTGCTGTACTGCTGGCGCGGCGGGCAGCGCAGCGGATCGCTGGCGCTGGTGCTGTCGCAAATCGGTTTTGACGTGCACATCATTGACGGCGGCTACAAGGCGTTTCGCGCCGAGATGCTGCTGGACACAGCCCGTTTGGCAGACAAGTTCAAGTACCGGGTGATCTGCGGCCCCACCGGCAGCGGCAAAACCCGTTTACTCACGTCGCTCGCCGCAGCAGGTGCTCAGGTGCTTGACCTGGAGGCTCTGGCCGAGCACCGCAGCTCGGTGCTTGGCCTGATCCCCGGCCAGCCCCAGCCCAGCCAAAAGCAGTTTGACACGCGGGTGTGGGATGCCCTGCGCAGCTTTGACCCGAGCCGCGTGGTGTGGGCCGAGAGTGAGAGCAAAAAAGTAGGCAACGTGAGCGTGCCTGACGCGCTGATGAACGCCCTGCGCGCCTCGCCCTGCGCGCGGTTGGAGCTGCCCATTGAAGAGCGGGTGCAGCTACTGATGGAAGACTACGACTTTTTCGTCAAAGACCCAGAGTTTTTTTGCACCCGGCTGGATGTGCTGAAAGACTTGCGCGGCAAAGCCGTGATTGACGATTGGAAAGCGCGCGTGCACGCAGGCCAGGTAGAAGGTGTGGTACGCGAGCTGCTGGAGCTGCACTATGACCCTGGCTACGCTACGTCTACGCGGCGCAACTACCAGCAGTTTGACGCTAGCTATTTAATAGCTGCTAGCGCTCGTTCTGTGTTGGCTAGCCGCGAATTTTGCCTGAAGATACTGGCGAAAACGGCAAGCTGACCAGGCTCAAAACCGGTACAAAATAACCAGATTTTTTTAGCGGGCTGCGCGTTACAACGCGGCATCAGCAAGCTTTGCAAATGCGCTGACCACCTCGGGCGGAGCCTGCACCAGTTCAATCAACACGCCCTCTCCAGCAATCGGAAATTCGTCATTGCTCTTGGGATGCAAAAAAGTAATGTCATAACCCGCAGCGCCCTTGCGGATGCCGCCTGGTGCAAACCGCACGCCCTTTGCGGTGAGCCAATCCACCGCTTTGGGTAGATCGTCAATCCACAAGCCCACATGGTTCAGTGGGGTGGTGTGTACGGCAGGTTTTTTTTCCGGGTCGATGGGTTGCATTAAATCCACCTCCACCTTGAAGGGCCCGCTACCGATGGCGCAGATGTCTTCGTCTACGTTCTCACGCTCGCTTTTAAAAGTGCCGGTGACTTGCAGGCCGAGCATGTCTACCCAGAGTTTTTGCAGCTTATTTTTATCTGTACCGCCGATGGCGATTTGCTGGATGCCGAGGACTTTGAAGGGGCGTGTCATTGTGGGTGTGATTTGGAGAAAATTGATTGAGACTGTGCAAAGCAATGTCTGGAAAAATAGCTCAGATAGCCAAGCTTAAACTAGCTGGTCTGACTGCAATCGCTGCACGCCTGCTGCCAACATGCTCTGCCAGGCTTTGTGCAGCGAACCATCCAGGTCTATGGCGCGGCAAGCGTCTTCAAACACCACCGCTTCAAATCCCGCTGCACGCGCATCCATTGCTGTCCAGGCCACGCAAAAATCAGTAGCCAGACCGCAGATGTAGGCTTTGCGCAAACCGCGCGCATGGAGGTAGGCGGCCAACCCGGTGGTGGTGCTGCGGTCAGCCTCCATAAAGGCTGAATAACTATCTACCTGCGGGTGAAACCCCTTGCGAATGATGAGCTGGGCGTGCGGCAGGTGCAGGTCTTGATGCAAGGCTGCGTCGTGCGTGTTCTGCACGCAGTGGTCTGGCCACAGCACTTGGGAGCCATAGGGCGTGGTGACCACGTCATAAGGGCTTTTAGCTTTGTGACTTGACGCAAACGAGGCATGTCCCGCAGGGTGCCAGTCTTGCGTGAGCACCACATGGCTAAAAAGCTGGCCGATGCGGTTGATCACAGGCACCACCTCGTCGCCGCGCGGCACCGGCAGGCCCCCGCCAGGCATAAAGCCGTTTTGCGCGTCGACGACGATCAACACGCTGTGCTGATCATCCTGAATGTGCTTGACTGAAGTCACGGGGCCACGAGTACAGGTTGCGCTCAGTGCTACTGGCTTTGTTGCCGGCGACCGACCAGATAGGTCACGCCGTGAGCAGTGGCATCCTCCAGATGCGGAGTACCCGCTGCCAGGCGAAAAATGTCTCCCACGCCGTAGCTGCGCGGCACACCTGCCACGGTGATACTGATCGCCCCTTCGGTGATCAGCGCACAGGCGTCAAACGGGTGGATATGCTCACCCATACTGTAGCCCACGGGCTTACTGACGGTGGCGATTTCGCCATAGTGGTCTGCGCGCAGACCGGCTTCAAATTCCTGTGGGTTCATGGCTGGCTCCTGGTGAGGTTGCGTGGATGGTTGCGATTGCATGGGAACTCTAGCCTACAGCCAACGCCTGACGCGTGAACAATAGGCAGTGTAATTCTCGCCGAATATCTGGCGCAACGCACGCTCCTGCGGCAACATTTGAGACAGGTAACACTAGGGTGTTCACGGCCTGTACATTGGCTCTGCGGCTAGACGAACTCAACGATAGGCTGGTCGACACTCAGCGATTCGCCCTTGGCCGCCAGCACCTTGCCCACCACACCGTCTGCCGCAGCAAACAGCACGTTCTCCATCTTCATGGCCTCGATGACGGCCACACGCTCACCAGCCTGTACCTTCTGGCCTACCTGCACGGCCACGTCCACCAACAGGCCGGGCATGGGCGACAGCACATAGCGGCTCATGTCCGGCGGCGCTTTGTGCGGCATGAGCTTGCGCAGCTCAGCCGCACGGGGGCTGAGCACCAATGCGTCGATCTGCGTGCCGTTGTGCTGCACGCGCAAGGCCAGCGGGTCTTTGCGGGTGCCGCGCTCTACCTGGGCGGTAAACGGTTTACCGTTAATGGTGCCGTGGATGGCGATGTCGTTGAGGCGTGACTCACTATATATTTCATAGCTGCTTGCGCCTATTTTTATTCGGGCAAAGCCTATTTTTCCTGTAAATTCCTCTACATGCGCAGGAGTGTAGGTATGTTTACCATCTGCAGCCAAGGTCGCTACCACGTAGTCTTTTTCAATCGTACGCTGGTAGCCCGGCAGTTGCCCGCTCATGCCTGCGGCGCGCTCATGGGCTTTGCGGCGCACGAAGGCAGCGATGGCTTTGAGCACGTTCGGGTCGTCATGCGGCACGTCTTCAGCGGCAAAACCTTTGCCGTAGTTTTCGGCGATAAACCCGGTGTTGAAATCACCTTGGACGAATTTAGGATGTGCCAGCAAAGCGGCCTGGAAGGGGATGTTGCTGCTGATGCCGCGAATCACGAAGCTGTTCAAGGCCGCACGCATTTTGGCAATCGCATCCAGCCGATCTTTACCATGCACAATCAGCTTGGCGATCATCGAGTCGTAATACATCGGAATCTCGCCACCGTCTTGCACGCCAGTGTCAATCCGCACACCGTACAGAGTACCCTCACCCCTGCCCTCTCCCGCAAGCGGGAGAGGGAGTAAGTTGCCTTCGCCCTGTTCTGTAGTGAATGCATTGCCCCCTCTCCCGCTTGCGGGAGAGGGTTGGGGTGAGGGCATACGAGCCGCAAACATCGTCTGCACAGGCGGCTGAAAGCGCACCAAGCGACCCGTGGATGGCAAGAAGTTGCGAAACGGGTCTTCGGCATTGATGCGGCACTCCATCGCCCAACCGTTGCGCTGCACGTCCTTTTGCGCTAGCGGTAGCGGCTCACCGGCAGCAACACGGATCATCAGCTCCACCAAGTCCAGCCCCGTAATGCATTCCGTCACCGGGTGCTCTACCTGCAAGCGGGTGTTCATCTCCAAGAAGTAAAAACTCTGATCTTTACCCACCACAAACTCCACCGTGCCCGCGCTCTGGTACTTCACTGCCTTGGCCAGCGCCACAGCTTGCTCACCCATGGCTTTGCGCGTGGCATCGCTGATAAACGGCGACGGCGCTTCTTCAATTACCTTCTGGTGGCGACGCTGAATCGAGCATTCACGCTCGTTCAAATAAATCACGTTCCCCTGGCTATCACCCATCAATTGAATCTCGATATGGCGCGGCTCCACCACAAACTTTTCAATAAACACCCGGTCATCGCCAAAGCTGTTGCGCGCCTCGTTGCGGCAGCTAGTGAAGCCTTCAAATGCCTCCTTATCGTCATGCGCCACACGCAGCCCTTTGCCGCCGCCGCCCGCCGAGGCTTTGATCATCACCGGGTAGCCAATGTCCTTGGCAATCGCCACCGCCCGCTCCGCCGTTTCAATCGCATCGTTCACGCCCGGAATGCAGTTGACCCCCGCAGCGCCCGCCAGCTTCTTTGACTCAATCTTGTCGCCCATCGCTGCAATGGAGTAGTGCTTAGGGCCAATGAAAATAATGCCCTCTTCCTCCACCCGCTTGGCAAAGCCCGCGTTTTCTGACAAAAAGCCGTAGCCCGGATGCACCGCCTGCGCACCCGTCTGCTTGCATGCGGCAATGATTTTGTCGGCCAGCAAATACGACTCGCGCGATGGCGCAGCGCCAATATGCACCGCCTCGTCCGCCAGTTGCACATGCCGCGCGTCTTTATCCGCATCGGAATACACCGCCACGGTTTTGATACCCATCTTGCGGGCGGTCTGAATGACACGGCAAGCGATTTCGCCACGGTTGGCTATGAGGATTTTTGTAAACATATTTCTTCCAGATTTAATTCAATAATTCGAGGCGTGAAGCCATAGACTTTTGCAAGTCAACCATCGTCGTGCGACGAATGGGTAACTCTTTCAATAACTTAGCCATGCTTTTAGTGCTATTTAACCATTCGTTAACACAGCGATTCGCTATGAGCGTAGATATACCACCCGCCTTAGCCACCTGCATTAATTGCGCACGCATAATATTTTTTCCATGCCCCGCTACGCTGGTGGAATGCTCACCACCCGGGCCGAAACTGTAGGTCAAGTCAAACGCCGGGGACAACTTCCATAAACCTTGCTCGTTCATGCGAAAAGCAAAGTTGCGACTGTGGTCGTCACGGTTGTGCATGATGACGTTGAAGATACAACGCTCAAAGGCTTTGACCACTTCACGTTGGTCACCCGTGATGCGCAAAGTAGCTAGCAGTATTGTTTCGTAATCAAGCGACGGTAAACGGTGGTCGGCTTGCAGGTACGCGGACATGCTCATGATGGGCACGCGCAATACTTGCTTATCTTTCACCAAGCGATCAAATCTCTCTACACCAAATGCGCTATGTTTCGTGCCTAGATCAAAGAAGCGGCTACGCGGCATATCCATACCACCAAGGCGCGCTACCCGGGCGTACAACTCTTCAATGGCGCAGACCTCACGGTGCTCACTCTCAGCAGGAAACTTCATCAGCCATGGCGTTGCGCTGCCAACAAGGGGCATACCGCTACTAAGCTGCCCTGTGCGGGCATTGAAATCAACCAACACTTTAGGGCGAGCACCTTGCGGCGAGCCGCCCAGTTGCATCAAGTGGCGAAGCTGTGCATCGGCTTTGCCTGCGCCAGATTTTCCGTCTGTTTGCAAAGCGATGACTTCTTTAGCGAGCTCCTTGAGTTGCAGTTTTTCTGCTGGCAAGATGTCTTCATCAGAAGGTTCGAACGACAACGCACCCATAGCACGCTCACCCACAATGGCCAAACGCTCCAGCACCGATACCTCGCGTGGGTTGCGGCCTAGTTTGCGCAGTGCACGATCCATCAGCAGCATGCCCCAGCCGTCTGGCAATGCATCGGCAATGAAGCCTGGCAGTCCATACGAGTGCACTTCACCTTTAAACGAAACTGCTGCAGCACCAGCGCGCGGCAGTGGCTGGTGCATGGGTGATAGCTGCAAACCACGCTCCACGGCTTGCGGTGAATACTCAAACATGATGTCGCGCCCCGTGTCCGCTAATGTGCCTAGCGGCCAACGCTCACCCCAACCGTCATAGATAACTTGCAGCTTCTTCATGGCTGGACACGCGCCTTAACAAAAGCTTTAGGCGCACGCGCACGCTGCCTAAGTGCTAGAGATTGCTCGCGCTCGGCTTGCGCAATGGTTTGTATAGGCTGCTCAAACAATTTTTCTAACTGCTCTACGGCCTGCAACGCTTGCACCACACGTACGATAAATTCAAGGTTCCCCTGCCCCTGCGCCTCAAGCCTGCGCACAGATGAAAGCGAACTCTGCGTCATGTCTGCCAACTGTTGTTGACCCAAGTTTTGTGCGAGACGCAACCGTTTGATTCGCCCACCCAATTCGGAGCAAATGCTTTGGGATGAGAGTAAATTAAATGTTCTCATAAGAGCATTAATTATCGTTTTTAGCACTTTAAAAGTCAAATATGAACATTTAATGAACTCACTTAAAGTGGAATATTTCCGTGTTTACGCCACGGATTTTCAATTTTTTTATCTTTAAGCATCACCAACGAACGACATATCCGCTTACGTGTTTCATGCGGCAAGATCACGTCGTCGATAAAACCGCGCGCGCCTGCAACGAAAGGGTTGGCAAAGCGGGTTTTGTATTCGGCTTCTTTCGCTGCCAACTTGACTGGGTCACCCTTGTCTTCCCGAAAGATGATCTCTACTGCGCCCTTGGCACCCATTACCGCAATCTCTGCATTGGGCCAGGCAAAGTTCACGTCGCCTCGTAAATGTTTGGACGACATCACGTCATACGCGCCGCCGTAGGCTTTGCGGGTGATGACGGTGATTTTTGGCACCGTGCACTCGGCGTAGGCATAGAGCAGCTTGGCACCGTGTTTGATAATGCCACCGTACTCTTGCGATGTGCCGGGCATGAAGCCGGGTACATCGACAAAGGTGATGACAGGAATATTGAACGCATCGCAAAAACGCACAAAGCGTGCAGCTTTGATGGACGATTTGATGTCCAGGCAACCGGCCAACACCAACGGCTGGTTAGCCACAATGCCTACCGTTTGCCCGTCCATGCGCGCGAAGCCAATGAGGATGTTTTTGGCGTACTCGGGTTGCAGTTCAAACCAGTCGCCATCGTCCACGGTTTTGGTGATCAGCTCTTTCATATCGTAGGGCTTGTTGGCGTTGTCGGGCACCAGCGTATCAAGCGACATGTCCAGGCGCGCAGCGGGGTCGCCGCTGGGGCGCACGGGGGCTTTTTCGCGGTTATTCAGGGGCAGGTAGTTGTACAGGCGGCGCAGCATCAGCAGGGCCTCTACGTCGTTTTCAAACGCCAGGTCGGCCACGCCGCTTTTGGTGGTGTGGGTGATGGCGCCGCCCAGCTCTTCGGCGGTCACTTCCTCGTGCGTCACCGTCTTCACCACTTCAGGGCCAGTGACGAACATGTACGACGAATCTTTGACCATGAAGATAAAGTCAGTCATGGCGGGCGAGTACACCGCGCCGCCCGCGCTGGGCCCCATGATCATGCTGATCTGCGGCACCACACCGCTGGCCATCACGTTGCGCTGGAACACGTCGGCATAGCCGCCTAGGGATGCCACGCCCTCCTGGATACGCGCGCCGCCCGAGTCGTTCAGGCCGATGACGGGTGCGCCCACCTTCATGGCCTGGTCCATGACCTTGCAAATTTTCTCGGCATGCGCCTCACTCAGTGCGCCGCCAAACACGGTGAAGTCTTGGCTGAACACAAACACCAAGCGCCCGTTGATCATGCCGTAGCCGGTAACCACACCGTCGCCGGGAATTTTTTGGTCTTGCATGCCAAAGTCCACGCAGCGGTGCTCTACGAACATGTCCCACTCTTCAAAACTGCCTTCGTCCAGCAGTATCTCCAGCCGCTCGCGCGCCGTGAGTTTGCCCTTTTTGTGCTGTGCGTCGATGCGCTTTTGCCCACCGCCTAGGCGCGCGAGTTGGCGCTTGGCTTCTAGTTGTTCCAGGATGTCTTGCATGGTTTTCTCTTTATCTCTGTATTAATCTAATTACTATGTATTTCGTAGCTGGTCGCGCAATATTTTATTGGGCTGCAAGCAAATTTCGTGCTGCAGTAGATGCCGCTACATGACCGCTAAGCACCTGCTGCGTCAGCAGCGGCAACAGCGCCTGTACCTGTGGGCTTTGCTTGAAGGCTTGCTTCAACCCCGCCTCAATCCGCGCCCACATCCACGCCAGCGACTGCTGTTGCCTGCGCTGCGCCAGTTGGCCGCTCTTCGTTTGCAAATCTTTAAACTGCAACACGCTTTGCCAGAATTCTTGTACGCCTGTGCCTAGCAGTGCTGATAGCTGCATGACTTGGGGGTGCCACACCCCCTCACCCCAGCCCTCTCCCCCGGGTACGGTGGAGAGGGAGCCAACACCAGCCACACCCGCGCTCACCTGCGCATTGGCTCCCTCGTGCATCGGCGCTCTTGCTCCCTCTCCCGCCTGCGGGAGAGGGCTGGGGTGAGGGCCGCGTTTGTGCTGCGCTAATATTCGCATCGCCGAGGTGATCTGCGCCTGCGCGCGGGTTGCAGCATCCTTATCAATATCAGCCTTGTTAATCACCACCAAATCCGCCAGCTCCATCACACCGCGTTTAATCGCCTGCAAGTCATCCCCCGCGTTGGGTAATTGCATCAACACAAACATATCCGTCATGCCCGCTACTGCCGTCTCGCTCTGGCCCACGCCCACGGTTTCGACAATCACGATGTCATAACCCGCCGCCTCGCACACCAGCATCGCCTCGCGCGTCTTTTCGGCCACACCACCCAGTGTGCCGCTGCTGGGGCTGGGGCGGATGTAGGCCTTCGCGTGTACCGAGAGTTTTTCCATCCGCGTTTTGTCGCCCAGGATGGAGCCGCCTGAGATGGTGGAAGATGGGTCGATGGTGAGCACGGCCACGCGATGGCCTTGCTCGATCAAATACAAACCTAGCGTTTCGATAAAGGTGGATTTTCCTACGCCAGGCACGCCACTGATACCCAAACGAAACGACTTACCTGTGTGAGGCAATAGCGCAGTCAATAGCGCATCTGCCTGAGTGCGATGGTCTGCACGCGTAGATTCAAGCAAAGTGATAGCTTTGGCGATCGCGCGACGCTGCTCCGTGCCAGCACTGGTAGTGATGGTCACAGCGGAAATTGGGTTCAGAGCCCCATTTCGTTCAGTTTGATTTATCTCCGGTTGCATTACTTTCCTGAATGGGGATCTGACCCCAGTTTGCTATACAAATTTCACCTGCAAAGTCTTCTTAATCTGACTCTACACAATCTCAAACGCCTGGCCATCCGGCAGGCGATAGCGGCTGAAGTCTTTAATGTCCAAGGTCAACACTGCTGTGACCCCAGTTTCATGCGCCAGCCAGTACAACGAGGCATCGGCAAAGTCCATCTCGGAGCGGGGGGCTTCGGTATAGCCTTGCATCCACTGTGTCATGGGTAGCAGATCGTCGGCCTGAAAGGGGAAGACTTGGACTCCACCCAACGCAACCCATTTGAGCATCTCCAGCCGCGCCACACTGTCCAGCAAGTGGCTAGCCTCCACCACGCAAGGCCAGGTCGTGTAGAGCCGATACGCCGATGCACTATCCGCCAGCAAGCCCTCATAGTGGCGGTGCGCAGGTTCAGTGGTATCAAACAGCGCAATCAGCGGGCCTGCGTCTATCAAGGCAATTCTCATGGGGCGCTTTTTCTCACGCCAGACGATGCTTTGCTGGCTTGCAACTGCTGCCAGTCGCGCGTGTCAGCATCGTGCTGTGCCTTGAGCTTTTGGCGCAAACGCTCGCTGGTACTAGGCTTGCCTACCTGAATGGCAGCATCGCTTGCCACTGTGGTGGCACTCTTGCGCAAAGCCGCAAACTCCCCGCGCACCTGCTGTAGTAACTGGTACGGGTCTTTGCGGCCCAGCGCGCGCTCTACAGCATCCACAATAAACTGCGACTTGGACACGCCTTGGCGCTTGGCAGCCAGCTCCAACTCGTTTTCCAACAGAGGATTCATGCGTACAGAAACGGTCATATCAGGCTCCCCAATAATGTATTACAAAAATACTGTATCACAATATTCTGTTTCAGGCTGCCAAGGCCTTCTTGATCTGCGCCAGCACGTCTTTGGCTGAAACCGGTATCGGAGTCCCAGGCCCATAAATGCCTTTCACCCCCGCCGCATACAAAAAGTCATAGTCCTGCCGTGGAATCACGCCGCCTACGAAAACGATGATGTCGTCTGCGCCTTGTTTTTTAAGCTCGGCGATGATGGCGGGGACTAGGGTTTTGTGGCCGGCTGCTAGGGTGCTTACGCCTACGGCGTGTACGTCGTTTTCAATGGCTTGGCGGGCGCATTCTTCAGGGGTTTGGAATAACGGGCCCATGTCTACGTCGTAGCCTAGGTCGGCGAATGCGGTGGCTACTACTTTGGCACCTCGGTCGTGGCCGTCTTGGCCCAGTTTGCTGATCATCACGCGGGGGCGGCGGCCTTGGGCTTCGGCAAAGTCGGCGATGTCTTTTTTGAGCTGGTTCCAGTATTCCATGGTGTCACCTTGGCTTGCGTCTGCGTCGTAGGCGGCGGCGTACACACCGCTTACTTTGTGGATGTCGGCGCGGTGGCGGCCAAAGGCTTTTTCTAGTGCGTCGCTTACCTCGCCTACGGTAGCGCGCAGGCGGATGGCTTGGACAGTGAGGTCTAGCAGGTTGCTCGAGCCTTGCCCAACGCCGCCCGCATTGCTACTGGCAGCACCTCCAGCGCCAACACCGCTGCTTGCGCCACTTGCAGCGCCAGCAGCCGCACCAACCACACTACCCATCCCCTCATGCCCCGCTGCAAAAGTAATAGCTGCCAGTGCTTTTTCTACCTGGGCTGTATCGCGCTTTTGTTTAATGTCTTTCAACCGAGCAATCTGCCCCTCCCGCACCGCCACGTTATCAATATCCCGCGCCTCAATCGCGTCTTCCGTCTTCAGCTTGTATTTATTCACCCCCACAATCACATCCTGCCCACTGTCAATGCGCGCCTGCTTTTCTGCCGCAGCCCCCTCAATCTTCAGCTTGGCCCAGCCGCTGTCCACAGCTTTCACCATGCCGCCCATGGCTTCTACTTCTTCGATGATTTTCCACGCCGCATCGGCCATGTCTTGCGTGAGCTTTTCCATCATGTAGCTGCCGGCCCACGGGTCTACCACGGCACCAATATGCGTTTCTTCCTGGATGATGAGCTGCGTGTTGCGCGCTATGCGCGATGAAAACTCGGTAGGCAAGGCAATCGCCTCGTCAAACGAATTGGTGTGCAGACTCTGCGTGCCACCAAACACCGCCGCCATCGCCTCGATGGTGGTGCGCACAATGTTGTTATACGGGTCTTGTTCAGTCAGGCTCCAACCCGAGGTTTGGCAGTGCGTGCGCAGCATCAAACTCTTGGGCTGCTTAGCATCAAAGCCTTTCATAATGCGGCACCACAGCAGGCGCGCGGCGCGCATCTTGGCCACTTCCAGATAGAAGTTCATGCCAATCGCCCAGAAGAACGAAAGCCGCCCGGCAAACTCGTCCACATCCATGCCTTTGCCAATGGCCGTCTTCACATATTCTTTGCCATCGGCCAAGGTAAATGCCAGCTCCAGCGCCTGGTTCGCGCCCGCCTCTTGCATGTGGTAGCCGCTGATGGAAATCGAATTGAACTTCGGCATGTTCTTAGCCGTGTATTCAATAATGTCGCCAATAATGCGCATGCTAGGCGCGGGCGGATAGATGTAGGTGTTGCGCACCATGAACTCTTTAAGAATGTCGTTCTGTATCGTGCCGCTCAGCTGCGCCTGCGTCACGCCCTGCTCCTCAGCCGCCACGATGTAGCCCGCCAGCACCGGCAGCACCGCGCCGTTCATCGTCATGCTTACGCTTACCTTGTCCAGCGGAATCTGGTTGAACAAAATCTTCATGTCCTCCACGCTGTCAATAGCCACGCCCGCCTTGCCCACGTCGCCCGTCACACGCGGGTGGTCGCTGTCATAGCCACGGTGCGTGGCCAGGTCAAACGCCACGCTTACGCCCTGCCCGCCTGCGGCCAAGGCCTTGCGGTAAAACGCGTTCGATTCCTCAGCCGTAGAAAACCCCGCGTACTGCCGTATCGTCCACGGCCGCACCGCATACATCGTGGCCTGCGGGCCGCGCAGGTAAGGCTCAAAGCCGGGCAGCGTGTGGGTGTGCGGCAGGTCCTTCACGTCATCCGCCGTGTACAGCGGCTTCACGGCAATGCCGTCGGGCGTGTGCCAATTAAGCGCATCTACATTGCCACCGGGGGCAGATTTGGCAGCGGCCTTGGCCCAGTCAGCCAAGGTGGCGGTTTTGAAGTTATCAGGCGCAGAGCTAGCAGGCTTAGTGTTGTCAGTCATACTCCGTATTTTACCCAAATTTTCATCCGTAATTATGAATTCAAAACTCAGTTTCGTGTAAACTAAGACGCAATGAACGCCCCCGTCCCCCACAGCCGCTTAAAACCACGCCCTTTGTACGAAGAGGTAGCCGAGCTCCTGCGCCAGCGCATCTTTGCAGGCAAGGCCAGCGACATGGAACCCGGCGCATGGATAGACGAGCTCAAGCTGGCCCAAGAGTACGGCATTAGCCGCACCCCCCTGCGCGAAGCCATCAAAGTGCTGGCCGCCGAGGGCCTGGTCACCATGAAAATGCGGCGCGGTGCCTACGTGACTGAGGTCAACGCCAAAGACCTGCGCGACGTGTTCCACCTGATGGCCGTGCTAGAAGCCGACGCAGCAGGCACCGTGGCCAGCACGGCTACCGTAGAACAACTGCAAGAACTAGAAGCCCTGCACCAGCAGCTAGAAAAAGCCGCACGAGACCGCAAAGATCACCTCAAATTCTTCCAGCTGAACGAAGCCTTCCACGTCAAACTGCTAGAGGTGGCCAACAATCGCTGGGCAGGCCAAATGGTGGCCGACCTGCGCAAAGTGATGAAACTCAACCGTGCGCAGTCGCTTACCAGACCGGGGCGGATTGAAGAATCTCTTGCCGAGCATGCGGCCATCATGGCGGCGTTAACGAGCCGGGACGCTGCGGCGGCGCAGGCGGCAATGCGGGCGCATATTGAGAGTGGGCAAGAGGCTGCGGGTTAACTCCCCATCTTCACCGCTACTATATATTTAATAGCTGCTCCCGCAATATTCTATTGGACTATCAGCCCTTTAGAGTGTTAATCAACGCCAAAATTTGCTGTTTCATCCCTGGCAAATCGTTGCATATTGTTGCCCATACGATTTCCTGGTCTATAGAAAAATAAGCGTGCGAGACACGATTACGCATCGCTACCATCACCAGCCACGGCACTTCCGGGTGGCTGTCTGTCAGCAACGGATCGGCCTTTTTCACATTGTTAGCCGCTTCACCCAAGATTTCAATATTGCGAATCACCGCATCTTGCAACTGCTCGTCTTGCAAGTAAGCAGCCTCATCCTTTCCCAGCGTGTAGCGCTCAATACGTTCAATCGCTTGCAAGATACGGTCAAGATAATCGTTGACCCTCAAGCCTTTTTTACTCATATCGGCACAGCCTCTGCCAATACGATGTCACGGAATTTTGCTGGCAGCGCCCTAGGTGTGAGCACGTCTACAGCTACGCCCAAAAGCCGCTCCAGCTCCACCTGAATACCCGCCACATCCATTAAGGTGGTGTCTGCCGTCGGGTCAATCAAAATATCCAAATCGCTCTGCTCGGTATCGTCGCCATGAACCGCAGACCCAAACGCGCGCGCATTGCTGGCACGATGGCTCGACACGATCTGCCGGATGGCAGCGCGGTGCGCGAGCAATGCAGTCGATGGCTTCATACTATGAGCTCAAGGTAAGTCATGCGTTGCAGTTTAGCCTAAATGTGCAAAGGGTTAGCCTAAACCCTTAACGCAAAGCACCGCACCGCACCAATTATGCGGGCACATAATGAGAGTGGGTAGGAGGCGGCTGGTTAACCACGACAGCCGCACAACCTACTTGGCTTAGAATTCTTCAGCAAGAATAAGCCATGCCAAAAACCAACTTACCCGCAGCCAGCTCCACAGCAACCAGCCTCGTGCCTGCTATGGACACGGCTGCCCTGCATGACAGCATCCGCAGCTTGCTTCTGGCCGCCAAGGCGCAGGTGCGGCAAACCGTCAACACCACCATGGTGCAAACCTATTGGCAGGTTGGGCGTTTGATTGTGGAGGGCGAGCAAGGCGGTGAAAAGCGGGCTGCCTATGGCAAACAAGTACTACCCGATCTAGCCACGCGGCTGACAGCAGAGTTTGGTGCAGGCTTTTCAGCCCAGAGTTTGTGGAGCTACCGCCAGTTTTACACGCAATTTCCAATTCTCTCCACAGTGTGGAGAGAATTGAGCTGGTCGCACTTTAAAACCTTGCTGCGCGTAGCCAACCCCACCGCCCGCGACTGGTACGCCGTTGAGGCCGCCCAGCAAGGCTGGAGTGTGCGGGCGCTAGACCGGCAAATTGCCAGCCTGTTTTATGAACGCCTGCTAGGCACACAAGACAAAGCCAAAGCAGGCGTGCAAGCCGAGGCCGCCGCCCATATTGCCAAAGAAGCCGCGCCCGATCCACGCGACTTTATCCGCGACCCCTATGTGCTGGAGTTTCTGGGCGCGCAGCCCAGCGCAGGCTTATATGAGCAAGACCTAGAACAAGGCTTACTCAACCAACTGCAAAAATTCCTCATGGAGCTAGGCAAAGGCTTTGCCTTCGTCGCGCGCCAAAAGCACCTACGCGTAGAGGGCGAAGACTGCTTTATTGACTTGGTGTTTTACAACTACCTGCTCAAATGCTTTGTACTGATAGACCTGAAAGTAGGCAAACTCGCCCACCAAGACGTAGGGCAAATGGACATGTACGTACGTGTGTTTGACGACCAATACCGCAGCGTTGGCGACAACCCCACCTTAGGTTTGATTTTGTGCTCCGAGCGCAACGCAGCAGTAGCCAAATACTCGCTGCTAGCCGACAAACCGCAACTCTTCGCCAGCAAATACCAAGCGTTTATACCCAGCGAGGCAGAGCTCCAAGCCGAGCTAGAGCGGGACAGGGCGCTGTTGGAAGCGCAAACTAGCGAATAAGAGAATAAGCGGCACCCAGCGCCGATTAAATCACCTTCAGCGTGTAGTGCAGCAGCGCATACAAAAACCCATACATCAGCATCAATACCCCCAGCACCCCCGTGCGAAACAGCACAATGCCAGCGCCGTAAAACAGCTCGTACACCCCCACAACAAAAGCGCCAGCGGTCACCAAGTGGCTGCTGCCGCCCAGCCAGGTGATTTGAAACTGGTAGGCCAGCCACGTCAGCACACCCGCACCCGCCAGCGTAGCCGCGCCTATGCCAAGGTGTACCCAGCCCTGCTGCCTGTCGGCCACGCAGTCTTTACCGCGCACCACAGACAGTGGCAAGCCAATAAACAGGTGAAATGCCAACACGCCCAGCAATGTGGCGATAAGCAAAAACAAGGCAACTAACAGCAAGGCGGTGTACCACGGCTGCGCGGCCACAAACGCCCATACATTGTGCAAACCCTGCATCATGCGGCCTCGTACACCGCCACAGACCCGGCCCGCCATATACCCAACACTTCAAGAACGGTGAACACAGGTTGCATGGGACTAGGGTGTTGGCTACAGCTGGCTGTTTGAATGCTTATGTTTGCTACGATTTAAAGAGCTGCTTACGCTATATTTTATTGGGCTAGAAGCCTATTAATGCCAGAGAAGTGCATCCTTGACAGCAGTCTGAAATGCGCCATGCTTGCCACCGCAAGCCCTTACCTCCAGCAATTGGAGTTGTCTTTCGCGGCTTCGTAGGCGGCTTGCTCAAAGGTGTCGCGCAGTCCGCCGGAGGTGGAGCTCCATTGGCCCAACTTGTTTTTGTGCATGAAGGTGACAAACCCAGTATGCACGCTGCCGCAGTGGAGTTTGTAGCGGTTGCCGTCTGGCACCAGGATGAACTTGGAGCGGTCTACTTGCCTGCCGCTGCTGCCACCGCCACCTGACCCACCACTGCTGGCCGCGCGTTGCCTGGCGGCATCTTCGGCTTGCTGCTGTGCCTGCCTGCGGGCTTCGTCCTCGCGGCGGGCGGCTTCGGCCTGGGCTTCGCGCACTTTGCGCTCGCCGCGCTCTACTTTTTCTACCTTTTCTAGGTCGTCAAAGTTAAAGGCCTGCGCGCTCTGCGGCAGGCATGCCAGTGCTGCTGCCAAAGCCAAGGCGGCGACCAGCGGGCGCAGCTGCGCAGCGCGGTGGGGTGCAGGCTTGTTGTGCTGCGTGTTGTGTGTAATGGTTTGCATTTGCGCTCCCGTTGGCATATATGGCCCTGTTTAAAACCTACGCGAAAACAACGCCCTGCGCTGCGGGATGCGGCATACCCTCGCCTTCATAGAGCCGCGCGGCGCTAAGGGAAAGACCAAAGGGCTTCGCCCCCAACTACTGACCGGCACGCACTAACCGCACATAGTAGGAGTCACTGCGGCCGCCGTCGGAGACGTGGCCAACGCTGAAATCGACGTACCACGCGTAGCTGGCGAAGCCCACATAGGGCGACGACGACCAAAACCTGTCGTCAGCAGGCGTTTGAGGGAACTGCGCAGTGTCAATGGTGGGCTTGCTGGCATTGCCATTGCAATACTTGCTCACCGCTTCGCCGCCGTCCTGTATATCCCGTGTCTCGCTGACAAAGCCAGTGCTGCACACCCGCAGGCTTTGCAACTCACGCACCGTTGGCAAGCGCCAGTCGCGCTTGCCGCCCTAGCCCGTGGCGTTAAAGGTGTCTGCTGCGGCCTTGGCTTCTTCATAGGTGTATTCCTTGGCCCCGCCTGTGCAGCTGCTGCCGCTCCAAGATTGGCCTATGCTACAGCGCAGCCATTCCAGAGCGCCCAGCTTGGCGCTGCCATTGGGTGCTTGGCCGTAGGGTTTGGCGGGCACCTTAACTTCTTCCAGTGAGATGTTCACCGTTTGCAGGCTGTCGTTGGCCACATACACGCTTTTCTTGCCGTAGTAGTCTTTGCCATCGCTTTTGCGCGCCTCCACCGTGTAGTCGCCCTGCGGCAGGCGCACCGCAAAGGTTTGCCCCTCAAGGCTTGGGCTGTTGCCCTTGCGCTGGCCGTTCACAAATATCTGCGCATCTCCCGGGCTGGTGGTAATGCGCAACATGCCCGGCTCGGCATGGGCCAGGCTGGCCAGGGTAAGCAGGGCAAAGCTGGCGCAGGCGGCGAAGCTGTGGGCAAGTAGGCGGTGCAAGGTCATGGTGGGCTGTGAAGTGGTGTTAAATTATGTAAGTAAATTTAGCATCGTTGCGGGGGGCTGAAATTGCAGCTTTGCACGGCTATGCCCCAGCTTGGGCTGCACTGGCAGGGCGGTGCTGTGGCCCAGCGCTGGCGGGGCCAGTCTGGCGCTGCGGGCGCGGGCCGTATCTGCGCCTTGGGCGCTCGGCCACATCTGTCCACGCCTTCCCACTCTGGCGCGCCCACGGCCTGCGGCTGGCACCCCGCGCCCATGCCGCGCAGGCTGCTGTAGCCCCTGATGGATGGACAGCCTCGGGTGTGGGCACCTGCGCCACACAGCGGCTGTTTGATAAGCAGCATGCAGAGCGCCGCATGCACAGCGCCACCCAGGGTGCTGCGGATGTCAACGTAGGATAAAGACTGTGGCTGGGGCAATGGGGTTGCTATGTTTTTACTAGCTGATCCCGCAATATTCTGTTGGTCTACAGCTTGATTCGTCTTATAAAAACCAGCCGCAAGCACAGATACAGCGCTTACGCAGCATCACCCCACGGGTTGACCGTTCGTACCCCCATCGGTGCAAAGTCTTTGACGTTACGAGTCACCACGGCCAAGCCGTGCGCCATAGCGGTGGCTGCTATGAGGGCATCGGCTTCTGAGCGTGGGTTTGGCACATGCATAGCGGCACACAGTGATGCCACTTTTTCGTCGATAGGCAGTACGCGCCCGGCAAATGATGGGCGCACTTGGTTGTTGATCCAGTCTAAAAGTACCTGGCCTTGGCGCGCATCGCGGCGCGCTACGCTAAGGGCGCCGCGCTCTAGCTCTAGTAGGCAGATCACGCTGGTGTACAGCGTGTGGCTAGCTGCAGCGCTGAACCACTGGCTTACCTGGGTGTCTACTGTGCCTTTGGTGTGTTTACGCAGTTCGGAGATGACGTTGGTGTCTAGCAAATACATTGCGTCGGCGCTCAACCAAAGTCTACGGGCCGCCACGTGGGCGCGAGGCGTGGTGCTTCAAACTCGATGGCTGCGGCTTCTGGGCAGGCCAGCGCATCGGCCAAAGAGAGCTTGGGCTGCGTTAGGCGCTCGTAGTCGGCCATGCTAAGCAGCACGTGTGCGGGCTTGCCACGGTCGGTGATAAACACGGGGCCGTTAGCAGCATCGCGCTTAGCGCGGCCTACGTCTTGATTGAACTCTCGGCTGGAGACAGATTGGTTAAGCATGATGAATACCTCCTATGTAGCAATGTTACTACATATTGGTGTGCATTGCAATTTCGCTTGGCTATACGACTACAGCTTAGGGGGCGCATATCTCTGACGTGGTTTTGGTGCTAGGCGCACAGGCAATTAATTTACTGCACATTTGATAGCTGCTTACGCATAATTTTAAAGGGCTACGGTCTAATTTTCATCTAAAAACTAGGTCGTATCGGCCTAGCGCGGCGCACCCAGCATAGCGCTCCGCAAAATATCGTTTAACCGGCTTGGGTAGCCGCTGCCTTGGCTTTTGAGCCATTCCAGCACGTCGGCATCACCCCGCACGGTAAGCTGCTGTTGGATGGGCAGGTAAACCTTGCCGCGCTAGTGCCCTGCCAGTCTTTGCGCCGCGGCCCAGGTGAATTTGTAGATTTAGCGGCTAAAGCGTATCGTTGGTGCATGCTGGATACAACTTTTATCACCATCAATCCCCACATTTTGGGCGGCACACCTGTGTTTGCGGGCACGCGCGTGCCGGTGCGGATTTTGTTTGAATACATTGAAACGGGCGAGACGCTGGCGGAGTTTTTGGATGCGTTTCAGTCGGTGTCGCGCGAGTTGACGCAGGGTGTGTTGCAAGCGGCCAAGCAGGCCGTAGTGCATGCGCATTCTGCTTGACGAGTAGATACCGAGAAAGCTTAAGTTTTGCACTGCCCGGCCACTTTGTGCGCACGGTGCAGCGCATGGGCTGGAGCGGCTTGGTCAACGGCAAACTGCTGGCCGCTGCGGCCGCTGAGTTTGGTGTGCTGGTCACGGGCGACCGCAATAGGCAGTACCCACAAAGCGCCAGCCAACTGCCCATGTCGGTCGTGGCGCTGATTGCGCCCAACAATAGGCTGGAGAGTTTTTTGCCGTTGGTGGGTAGGCTGCTCAGTACCTTGGCTACATTGCAAAAGCCACGCAATATAGAGCTGGAAGCAGAAGAATAGCCTAGAGAAAGGCTATATATTTTATAGCTGCTCCCGCAATATTATATTGGGCTACAGTCTGATTTGCATGTAAAAACTAGGCCGCATCACCCTAGCGCGGCGCACCCAGCATGGCGCTTGCGCAAAATATCGTTCAATCGGCTTTGGTAGCCGTTGCCTTGGCTTTTGAGCCACTCCAGCACGTCGGCATCACCCCGCCAGGTAAGCTGCTGTTGGATGGGCAGGTATTACTTGCCGTTGTGCGCCCATATTGCGTTTAAACACTGTATTTATATATGGGGTATCCCTTTAGCTCCACAACTATGAAATCCCGGATTTCTCCTTGAGTTCGACTATTGCTCCATATGTCACTGGCTTGGTCATCACAGCCTGCTGGAGCAATCGATAGAACAGCAACCCTCGTGAGCGTGAAGTTC
>JANMTF010000428.1:0-3545 GCA_031390175.1 Polaromonas sp. | reverse complement strand
GAACTTCACGCTCACGAGGGTTGCTGTTCTATCGATTGCTCCAGCAGGCTGTGATGACCAAGCCAGTGACATATGGAGCAATAGTCGAACTCAAGGAGAAATCCGGGATTTCATAGTTGTGGAGCTAAAGGGATACCCCATGCATAATAACAGTATTCTGGTAAAATTTTTAGCATAAAACTTTTACCAACTAGCCATGCAAGCACCGCAAACCCTCACACACTACACCGCGCTGCTGTCTGACATCAAGCAGCGCATCCAGCATGCTCAGATACGGGCGGTACTCGCCGTCAATGCACAGCTAATCCGCCTGTACTGGGAAATTGGGCACATGCTGGATACCCGGCAAAAAGTGGAGGGCTGGGGCGCTGCCGTAATTCCACGGCTAGCACTGGACATTCGCAATGAACTGCCCGAAGAAAAGGGGTTTTCAGAACGCAACATCAAGCGCATGCTGGCGTTTTACCGCGAGTACCCCGCCCTTGCATTTGTGCCACAGCCTGTAGCACAAATAGAGCCAGCCACAAAAGTGCCACAAGCTGCGGCACTTTTCAGCACTGAATTGGTGCAGGCTATCCCTTGGGGCCATCACCTGCTGCTGATCGAAAAAACCAAAGATTTATCCGCCCGCCATTGGTACATGCAAGCCACCCTGTCTAACGGCTGGAGCCGCAACATCCTGCACATGCAGATCGAGACCGCCGCCCACACCCGCCAAGGCAAAGCCACCAACAACTTCCCTCAGCGCCTGCCGCAGCCGCAGTCTGACCTGGTGCAACAGGCCCTCAAAGACCCGTATCTGTTTGACTTTTTAACCCTCGATCAGCCCTTTCACGAGCGCGAGCTGGAAACTGGCCTCATTCAGCACCTGGAAAAGTTTTTGCTGGAGCTAGGCCAAGGCTTCGCCTATGTGGGCAGGCAACACCACATGGTGGTGGGCGACCAAGACTTCTATATCGACCTGTTGTTCTACCACCTGCGCCTGCGCTGCTTTGTGGTGATAGAGCTCAAGCGCGGTGCCTTCAAGCCCGAATACGCTGGCAAGATGAACTTTTATTGCAGCGTGGTGGACGACAAACTCAAGCACGCGCAAGACGCGCCCACCATCGGGCTCATTTTGTGCCAGCAACACAACACGGTGATCGCCGAATATGCGCTGCGCGGCATGGCCACTCCCATTGGCATTTCCACCTTTGAGCTGACCCGCGCCCTGCCCACGGAGCTAGTCTCCAAACTGCCCAGTATTGAAGAGATTGAGCGCGAGCTGGGCGGCAGCGTCGCGCCATAAGGCCGCATGCCGTGGCCGCGTGAACAGCGCCGCTCTCTCAGTTTTCGCCACTTTATCAACACACTGAGCCTCCAATAGCCATCTTTACGCCAACATCATCACTATACATTCAGTAGCTGCTCCCGCATTATTCTATTGGCCCGCAGCCTGATTTAATATCTAAAACAGGCTCCAAAAAGCCAAAAAACACCCAAAAACACGATTTTCCAGCCCGTGGTGGCAAATTTTCCGTCACTTCACATAAAATACATACGTTTTTGCATATACATTTTTGCAATACTTTGCTCACTCACCCTTTGCTCTGCCCCTTCAAAATCGCGCTCAGCGCCACGTTCACGTAATAGTTACTGCGGCCCAGTTTTTGTTTTTGCACAAACCCGCCCTGTGCCAGGGTGTCCAGGTATTTGGTGGCGGTAATGCGCGTAACCTGCAAATCTTGCTGTACAAACTCTATCTTGGTGTACGGGTGCATGAACAAATTGTTGATCAAGTCTTGGCTGCAGAACTTGTAGAGCGTGCGGATGCGTTCTTTGTAGTCTTGCACCGCCGCCTGGATGGCCTGCACGGTGGCAATGGCTTGCACTGCCGTTTGCTCCACCGCCTCCAGCATGTACAGCACCCACTCCTCCCACCGATCCTCGGCCCGCACGGTTTGCAGCAGGCGGTAGTAGTCGGGCTTGGTGCGCACAATATGGCTGCTCAGGTAGAGCACGGGGCTGTCCAGCAAACCCTCTTTCACCAAATACAGCACGTTGATGATGCGCCCCGTGCGCCCACTGCCGTCATAAAACGGGTGAATGCTCTCAAACTGGTGGTGAATCAGCGCCATTTTGATCAGCGGGTCTACCTGCATTAACCCAGCATAGTTGATAAAGCGCTCCAGGTCGCGCATCAGCGCGATGATCTCTGCCGGGTCTTGCGGCGGGGTGTAGCCGGTAGTGCCATCGCTGCTTTTCAGCGCCGTACCCGGCAGCTTGCGAAAACCCGCGTTATTGCGCTCTAGCTCGGCCTGAATTTCAATGATATGGTTTGCCGTGAGCAGCCCGCTGCTTTGCACCTGCGCGTAGCCCACACGTAAAGCCCGGCGGTAGCGCAGCACCTCTGTGGCGGCTAGGTTGCCCGCCTGCTCTGGCAGCGCATCATCTTTAAACAGCTCGTCGTGGGTGGTGACAATGTTTTCTATCTCCGAGCTGTCCTTGGCCTCTTGCAAACCCAGCGCATTGATCAAAATGCCTTGGTTCGGTATCGCCCCCACAATGCCCTTGAGCTCCGCCAAACGGCGGCTGCTGATGGCCAGTTTTTTTAAAATAGCAGGCGTATCAAACCTGGCGGCATCCAGTTGTTCAAGCGGCTTAAGAGTGGTCATGGGGCGCTCCTCACGGCTGGGGAGTTTATAAAAAATTCAATTATTTATACATGTTAGTACCAACATGTATAGAAATATCTACTTTTTATACGTCTCTTGCGCGATCCGTATAGATTTTTAGAAAATTCGCAGCGCTGCGCTTGCATTTATACGCTATACATTCAGTAGCTGCTACCGCATCATTCTATTGACCTGCAGCCCTATTTAATAGTTAAAATAGGCCAAAAAACGCTCAAAAACATGGTTTTATGACCCGCAGCGCCCCATCATCTGCCAATTCACATAAAATACATATGTTTTCGTGTATACATTCATATCCACCATGCCCACCAGTGCCAAAGTGTTTACCAGCGGCAACAGCCAAGCCATTCGCCTGCCCAAGGCCTACCGGGTGAGCACGCGGGAGGTGTGGATCAGCAAAAACAATGTCACCGGGGAGATCACGCTCAAACCCAAAGAGAGCGAAGACCAGCGCCAACGTAACCTGGCTGCGCTGTTCCAGCTGATTGCAGACAACCCGTCCGCCGAAAACCTCATCCCCCCGCGCAGCGGCGGCACTCCAGACAACCCGCAAGACGAGGAGGCCGCACCTCCGCCACCCCCGTCATCAGGGGGCTGGGCATGAAGCTGTACCTGCTGGACACCCAGACCCTGGGTCTCTTCATCCAAGGCATCCACCCTCAGCTTACGCAGCGCATGATGCAGGCCACCCAGGCCCAGACCATCACCACCAGCGCCCTGTGCCGCGCCGAGCTGCGCTACGGCCAAAGCCTGCTGGCCCCAGCCGACCCGCGCCGCAGCGCCATTGACCTGCTGTTGCACGAGCTACCCACCCTGGCGTGGACAGCAGCCGCCGCAGACCGCTACGGCGACATCCAGGCCCAGTGCCAC
>JANMTF010000419.1:0-4515 GCA_031390175.1 Polaromonas sp. | reverse complement strand
AAGCGGCTGTGCGGTGATTTAGCTGTAGATACCGAGAAAACCCGCACTTTGCTTGGCTGGACACCGCCCTATTCTCTGGCCCAGGGTTTGCAGGCTACAGCGGCGCATTTTTTGGCCAATCGCTAAGCTGAGGTTTTTCGGGCTCGATACTAGGCGCTAGCCACGTAAAATAGCGCCATGAATACAACGACCACCACAGCGCCTACTGCCGCTCCAGCTACCCCCGAACCCCAAGACGAAAACAAGCTCATCGCCGAGCGCCGTGCCAAGCTGCAAACCATTCGCAGCACGCAGGCCAATGGCGGTGCAGTGGCCTTCCCTAACGACTTCAAGCCTGGCGATGCGGCCAGCGCCTTGCACGCAAAATACGGCGCTATCGACATGCCCGGCAGCGACGATGCCGTGCAACCCGCCAGCGTGGCGGGCCGCATGGTGCTCAAGCGTGTGATGGGCAAGGCCAGCTTTGCTACCTTGCAAGACGGTTCTGCCGGGCTAGAGGGCGTCAGCCGCATTCAGCTGTATGTGAGCAAAGATGCGATTGGCGAAGAGGCGTATGAAATTTTCAAGCATTGGGACTTGGGCGACATTTTGGGCGCAGAAGGCAAGCTGTTCAAAACCAAAACCGGCGAGCTGACCATCAAGGTCACCGCCATCCGCCTGCTGACCAAGAGCCTGCGCCCCCTGCCAGATAAATTCCACGGCATTGCTGACCTGGAGGTGAAGTACCGCCAGCGCTATGTCGATTTGATCACCGACGAAGTGGCGCGCGAGCGCTTTCGCGCCCGCAGCAAGGCCGTCACATCCATTCGCAGTTTCATGGTGGACAACGGCTTTTTAGAGGTGGAAACGCCCATGCTGCACCCCATCCCTGGGGGCGCCAACGCCAAACCGTTTAGCACCCACCACAACGCGCTAGACCAGCAGATGTTTTTGCGTATCGCGCCTGAGCTGTACCTCAAGCGTTTGATCGTCGGCGGCTTCGACCGCGTGTTTGAGATCAACCGCAGTTACCGCAACGAGGGTATCAGTGTGCGGCACAATCCCGAGTTCACGATGATGGAGTTTTACGCCGCCTACTGGAACTACCAGGATTTGATGCAGTACACCGAGGCCTTGATCCGTGACGTAGCACTCAAAGCGACCGGCAGTTTGCAATTGAGCTACAACGGCAAAGCGGTAGACCTGTCGCAGCCCTTTGAGCGCCTGTCCATCCGCGAGGCCATCATCAAGCACACCGAGGCAGGCCAAGAGATACCTGGCAACACGGGCGTTGCGGTGGACAACAAAGACTGGCTCATCAACGCGCTGCGCAAGCTGGGCATCAAAGAAGACCTGGCCAAACTGCAAGCACGCAGCCTGGCCTCGCTGCAAGTCATGTACTTTGAAGAAACGGTGGAGGACAAGCTGTGGCAACCCACCTTCATTTGCGAGCACCCCACCGAGATTTCGCCGCTGGCCCGCGCCAACGACAAAAACCCCGAGATCACAGAGCGCTTTGAGCTCTACATCACCGGCCGCGAATTTGGCAACGGCTTTAGCGAGCTGAACGATGCCGAGGAGCAGGCCGCCCGCTTCCAAGCCCAGGTAGCGGCCAAAGACGACGGCGACGACGAAGCCATGTACTACGACCACGATTTTGTCCGCGCACTTGAGTACGGCATGCCCCCCACCGGCGGCTGCGGCATCGGCATCGACCGCCTGATGATGCTGCTGACCGACAGCCCCAGCATCCGCGACGTGATCTTGTTCCCTGCGCTTAAGCACCAGGCTTGATACATTTTTAATAGCTACAACATTAACATTTACGCAGGCTAAGCCATGAATAGTCTACACATCGACATCGCCAGCGACATCGTCTGCCCCTGGTGCTACATCGGCAAACGCCACCTCGAGCAGGCGCTGGAAATGTACGCTGACGAGTACCCCCACGCCGAGGCACCCACCCTCAGTTGGATGCCGTTCCAGCTCAACCCCGACATGCCTGCCGACGGCATGTCGCGCGAAGAGTATGTAGAACGCAAGTTTGGCCGCCCCGCCAGCGAGGTGTACGAGCGCGTACGCACCGCAGGCGAGGCCGTAGACATCCCCTTTGCCTTCGACAGCATCGTGCGCCAGCCCAACACCATCAAGGCCCATGCCTTGGTCGACTTGGCCGCGCAGTTTGACTTGCAGCCCCAAGTCAAAGAGGCGCTGATGCACGCCTACTTTTGCGACGGTGCAGACTTGACCGACGATGCCGAGCTAGGCTCGATTGCCACCCGCTGCGGCGTGCCGGTAGAGGCCGTCATCGAGCGCCTGCAAGACAAAGCCGCCCTGGCCCGCATCAGCGAGCAAGATGCCAAGCTGCGCGAGCTGGGTATCACCGGCGTGCCCTTCTTCATCATCAACCAGAAAATCGCCATCTCGGGTGCGCAGCCTGCCGAGCAATTGCTGGCGGCCATGGTTCAGGCACTAAATTAAGCTCTAGCCCAATAAAATATAGCGTAAGCAGCTATGGTAACGATAGCATTTACGGAATACTCTGGAAGCAAGCAGGCTGACTTTTGATCTGTGCACGCCCTGCCACTTGGCGCGGACGGCTCCGCGGCTGTCCCCGGTGGCGGCTGACGGCCGCCTACTCCTCCTTAATGCCGCTACGCCGTCTACACCAAGGGCCAGGGCTGCGAGCAAGTTTGGTGTGTAACGACTCAATGCCCGCCAGGTTGAAAAGCGCTAATTGGCGCGAAAAGCGCGTTAATGGCAAAATATGAGCATCGCTCAACAAGGTACATGCATATGACTACCGCCGAAATATTGGACTCTGCACGCAAGCTGCGCGCTGATGAGCAGCTTTTTTTAATCGATTCGCTCCATGACATGCTGGACGAGCCCGATCCCACCATTCAAGCCGCTTGGACTGCCGAGGCAAAAGACAGGCTGGCGGCGTATGACAAAGGTGAATTACCGTTAGCCGACCTTGCACCCGTACTAGCCAAATACCGCTGATATGCGCATCGAATACGCCGCGCAAGCGGTCGTAGAAGTGGACGAAGCGCTAGCCTACTACCGCGCTATTGACCCCGCTTTGAGCACCCGGCTGGTAGATGAAATTGAAGAGGCCTTGCGCTTGATTCAGGTGATGCCATTGGGCTGGAAACCGATAGAGGATGACCTTCGCCAGCGGCGGCTCAAAGTTTTTCCCTACGTTTTTATCTATGCAGTTCGCACTGATGTAATTGGTATAGTAGCCTTCGCCCACACCCACCGCCGCCCGCAATACTGGAGTGACAGGCTGTCCAAACCGTAACCCGAATCAGGGCAGTAAGCCCATAGCGTGCATGTACTGCGGCTGCACCATCAGCTCATCCCATGCGGTAGGCGGGGTTTGCGGCAGCAGCGCAAGGCGGCGCTGTTCGCTGGCGGGGCTCAGTTGGAACAGGCCTTTGCGCTGCGCCTTGGCCATGCCGTCCAGCAACTCATCCACGGCTTTGCCTTTGTCGTCACCCACGCTTTGGTTGCACAGCAGCACCATATCGCAGCCCGCGTTCAGGGCGGTGATGGCGGCGTGGGTGTAGGTCACGCGCTCGCCATCGATCAGGCGCGCGCCTTCCATGCTCAGGTCATCGCTGAAAATCGCGCCCACAAAGCCCTGCTTGGTTCGCAATATCGCGTTCAACCATTTGCTGGAGAAGCCCGCCGGCCGGCTGTCTACCTTGGGGTAGATCACATGCGCGGGCATCACGCTGTCTAGCGCGCTGCTCAGCCACTCGTAGGGCGCTGCGTCGTCCTGCATGATGGCCTTGAAGCTGCGTTTGTCCACCGGAATCTCGGTGTGCGAGTCGGCCCGCACAAAGCCGTGGCCGGGGAAGTGCTTGCCGCAATTCTTCATGCCCGCTTGCAGCAGTCCGTGCATCAGGCCCTTGGCCAGCACGGTGGCAATGCGCGGGTCGCGGTGGAAGCTGCGGTCACCAATCACGCTGCTCTCGCCAAAGTCCAGGTCGAGCACCGGCGTAAAGCTCATGTCCACGCCACACGCACGCAGCTCAGCCGCTAGCACATAGCCCACTGCCGTGGCCGCGTTGCTAGCGCGCAGCGCCCCTGCGCCCTCCCCCACTTTGCCGTCTTGCATCCACATCTCACCCAGCGCGCGCATAGGCGGCAAGTGCGTAAACCCATCGGTCTTAAAGCGCTGCACCCGCCCACCCTCGTGGTCCACCAAAATCAGCAAGTCACCCCGCACGGCCTTGATGTCGGCGCACAGGTTGGTAAGCTGCGTGCGGTTTTGCCAATTGCGCGCGAACAAAATCACCCCGCCAGTGAGCGGATTGGCCAGGCGCTCTTTGTCTACCGCAGTCAGCTCAAGGCCTGCTACGTCGAGGATGATGGGGGCGTGTTGTGTCATGGGTTTGGTTCTTTTCAACGAAGTAGATAACTATACATTTAATAGCTGCTCTCGCGATATTCTATTGGGCTAGGGGCTGATTTGGCATATAAATCTTGCCCTTTTAGGCAGATTTATCTTTGCAGCTAAGGTCG
>JANMTF010000397.1:0-12013 GCA_031390175.1 Polaromonas sp. | reverse complement strand
AAGCCCGTAGCCTGGCGCGAGCAAGGAGTGGTTTGCAGGCACCTGCAAGGGCATTTCAGTGCGCTACACATACAGTAGCTGCTCCCGCATTATTCTAAAGGGCTACAGGCCTATTAGCATCTTAAAACAGGCATCAAACAGCCGATTTTGGAGCTTTTTCCTGTGATGCAGGCAGTGAGCGTCTGGCTGAAAGTGCTTAAATTATGCGAATTTATGTACCTAAGCGATTTAGGAGTTTTTTTTTGGCAAATTTCGTTAAATATTTCACGAATATTTCGAAGAAATGAGCCAAATTGATGCAGGTACATAAATTCGCATAATTTAAGGGTTTTCAAAAGCCCGCCAACGGCATGCCTAGCCTGAGAAAGCCGGAGAATACGCTGTTTTTGAGCGTTTTTAAGATATCAATCGATCTGCAGCCCTTTAGAATGATGCGGGAGCAGCTACGAAATATGTAGTGCCCCCATGACTGCAAAGTCAGCGAATACACTGCACCCTAACGCCCACCGCCTGCGCAATCTGCAGCCAAGGCTTGTCCGCCGTCAGCACCGCCGCGCTCTCTGCCCGCGCCAGCGCCAGGCAGGCCCGGTCACCTAGCGACAAGCCCACTGCGAGCGTAGCCGTGCGCAGCCAGGCGGCGTCCGCTGACTGCGCTGCGTCAAAAGCCACTATGCGCAGCTCTACCGATGTCATCACCGTTGCCGCGTCCTCCGGGCTCAGGCCCTTGTCCAGCAGCTTGGTGAGCACCTCGGTGTGGCTGGCTGCGCTCAGCAGGCAGGGCTGCTCCAGCGCTTGCATCACGCGCTCTGCGCCTGGCTCATCGTTAAACAGCGCCAGCAAGGCCGATGCGTCCAGCACCACCGCCGCCGCCTTGTCACGCGGTGTTGCGCCCCCCTTTGCGCCAGCGCCCGCACCCGCCTGTGCACCAGCCTGTGCACCCGGCTGCGCACCACCGCCTGCACCCGCCTTAGCCACGCGCCGCCTCCTGCCTGCGCTGTGCTATCAGCTCGTCCGCCAACGACACCCCCGCCGGCACATGCCTACGCACCAGCGCCTGCGCCTGGCGTATGCGCTGGGCCCGCGAGGTCACCCGCGCCTCCCCATCCACCAGCGACCACAGCACGGCATCCCCCTCCTTCAGCCCTAAGGCTTGGCGTATTTCGGCAGGCATGACAACTCTGCCGCCATCTGACATTTTCATCTGCAACATGATTAATCTCCAAAACTACAGACAAATTTGATGTTATGACAAAGAGGGGCAGCTCACAAAGATATTCCGAGCCAGCGGCCACACTGACATCCGTGAGCGCCAGCAGGCCACCATCACGCAAACATATCCATACCGCTATAATTCAAACTATGAAATCCGTCCAATTTTTAGGAAACTCACTCAAAAACGTGCGCGATTTCCCCAAAGATGTTCGCCAGGATGCAGGTCGCCAGATTGATCGCGTGCAAAAAGGCAAGCAACCCGACGACTTCAAACCCATGCCCTCCATTGGCAAAGGTGTAGAAGAAATTAGGCTATGGGACGGTGCTGGCACGTTTCGAGTAATCTACACAGCGCGGCTAGCCGATGCGGTCTACGTGCTACACGCGTTTCAGAAAAAGACCCCCACCACCTCCCAACGTGACATCGACACTGCGAAAACCCGTTTCAATCAACTGTTGAAAGGCCTCCAATGAAACCAGCCAATACCGACCGTTACGCCAACGTCTGGGACGCACTAGCCGACACGCCCGAGGAGGCCGCCAACCTGCGCGTGCGCTCGGAGCTGATGGACAAAATTGCTGCGCTGATCGAAGCCAACGGCTGGACGCAGGCGCAAGCCGCCAGCCACTGCGCCGTCACGCAGCCCCGCATTAGCGACTTATTGCGCGGCCGCATCTCCAGGTTTTCCCTCGACGCACTGGTCAACATCGCCTCTGCGCTGGGTCAGCAGGTGCATGTGGAGCTGGAGCCCGTCTAAGCTGGTGCCAGCTTGCGTAGGGCTGCAAAAAAACCCTCGTATATCTTAAAAAATTGGCCTCTAGCCCAATAAAATATTGCGCAAGAAGCTATTAAAAATATAGTATGACAACTCCCAAAAACCTGCTTGAAACCCTGGACGGCTTAAACGCTGCGCAGCTTAAACGCCTGCTGGTAGACCACCTAACCAAACAAAAGCTGGGCCTCTACTGGGAGTGCAGCGCCATTGAGCGTGACGCGGCGCTGAACGCGCACATTGTGCTGCCCCGCTTGGTGGGCGAGTATTCGCACGGCTTGGCCAGCGTAGCCGGGCCCGGCACCCCTAATTTGATTATTGAAGGCGACAACTACGACAGCCTGCGCCTGCTGCGCAGCACCCACGCAGGCAAAGTGCGCGTCATCTACATTGACCCGCCCTACAACACTGGCAACAAAGACTGGGTGTACAACGACCGCTACGTGGGCGCGAACGACCGCTGGCGGCACAGCCAGTGGCTAGAGTTTTTGTACCGCCGCTTGGTGCTGGCCAAAGACCTGCTCACGCAAGACGGCGTCATCATGGTCAGCATCAACGACGAAAACCGGGCACGGCTGGAGCTGCTGATGGACGAGGTTTTTCCGGGGCGGCGGGTGGGTAGCTTTGTTTGGCGCAGTCGGACTGGTGGGAACGACGCTAAGGGGGCTTTTTTCTCTGACAACCATGAACATGTACTGGTTTACGGGAACAGTGGTTTTCGATTCTCTGGTAACGAAAAATCTTACTCAATGTACCGTTTCGAAGAGGGAGATCGGGTGTTTCGGCTTAGTGATTTAACTAAGGCGCATGACATGTCTGAGCGAAAAAACACCTACTACCCTATTCACGACTCCATAAACGGGATTTATTACCCCTGTAACCCGCAGCGGGTATGGGCATATGCGTCGAAGTTAGAGATTCGAAATCGATTCAACGGTGACGAAGGAGCAATAGCCTCTGCACTCAAGGGGCTTCGAGGTGATGCCATAGAGGATTTGATTGAAAAAAACTTGGTTTGGTTTCCACCAAACCAGCGTGTCGAAGTTTTTGAAACCTTAGATGCATTGCGTACCGCAGTTGCAGCCAAAGACGTTCCTTTGAGTGGCAAAACAGCCCTGCTTTTTGAAGGCATGCCGAACCTTGAATTTTGGGTAGGAAAGAAAATCGGATATGGCAGACCCCAATTCAAACGATTCAAAGAAGGTTTGAAAAACGAAAACCAGCCGATTTCGTCATGGCTCACTCCCAAGCAGGAGGAAGATACCCTTGTCAGCGGCGAGAACATGCCGATAGTCGGAACTACTGAGGAGGGTTCCAAAGAATTACAAGACCTCATGGGCAGTAAAGCCTTTCCGTACCCCAAACCACGCACCCTCATCCAAGGCCTGATCGGCCAAGCCAGCCGCCCCGGCGACATCGTTTTAGACTTCTTCGCAGGCAGCGGCACCACGGGCCACGCCGTGCTGGCGCTGAACGCGCTAGAACCAGACGCTGCGCCGCGCAAGTTCATCTTGTGCTCCAGCACCGAGGCTACCGACAAAGAACCTGCCAAAAACCTGTGCCGCGACGTGTGTGCGGCGCGCATTGGCAAAGTGATAGCCTCAGACGCGGCGCTGGCGCACAACAGCTTTGCCTACTTGCAACTGGACAAAATAGCCCCCGGCGATGCGCCGTTTGAGAGCGACTGCGCCCACGCCTTTCAGCTGCTGACGATGCGACTGGGCAAAGTAGCCCGCCCCGTGCCTGCGGCTAGCCAAGGCATGAAGATTTTGCTGCAAAGTGTGGCCGAAGGCTCGCTGACGGTGCTGGTGCACCGCCTCACCCCTGCCACGCTGGCAGCACTGGCGGCCCTGCCCCTGCACCCCAGCAGCCCGCGCCACGGCCATCTGCGGGTGTACAGCACCCGGCCCGACACCGTGCGCCAGCACTTGCAGCAGGCTTGGGACGGCACCGACAAAGTGGTCGAAAGCCTGTCGCTGCAAAAGGCTTTGCTGCATGGGCAAATAGCACCACGCCGCAAAGCCGCACCTAAAACAACACTAGAGAGTGCAGCCCAATGAGCGCCGCCCAGCAAATTACCGCGCCGCAGGGCGATGCCCGTGTACCCAAGGGTTTTCAAGAAACCATCATCCACAACCTGTGCCGCGCCCTGCACAGCCAGCCGCGCCCGCCCTGCCTGCTGCGCAGCCCCACGGGGTCAGGCAAAACCTTTATGCTCACCCGCGTGTTGCAGCGCATCAGCGCCCAGCAGCCCACGCTGTGGCTGTGGTTTGTGCCCTATGTGAACCTGGTGGCACAAACCATTGATTCGCTGGACAGCGAAGGCGCTGGGCTGACCGCCGTGCAACTTCCCATCGCCTTGAATGAAGAACCCCAAGCAGGCTTGGTGCTGGTGTCCACGGTGCAAGGCGTAGCCAGCGCCAAGGCGCGCACCTCAGGCTACAGCAGCGCCGACGATGACGAGCTGCGCAGCATGGCTGCCTATGTGGCGCGCGCCCGCAGCGCGGGGCTGGACATTGGCCTGGTGGTGGACGAGGCGCATATTGCGCTGAAAAGCACCACCGAATTTGGCAAGTTTGTGCACTGGCTGGCTGCCGACTACCTGCTGATGGCCAGCGCCACACCGCGTGACGCGGCCTTGAACGAGTTTATTGAAACCGCAGGCTACGGCGGCACCGAGACCTTTAGCGTGAGCCGCGCCGAAGTGGTGGCCGCGCGGCTGAACAAAGCCTGGCTGGAAGCCGTGGTGTATGACCTGCGCCAGTCGATGCAAAGCGTGACCGACCTGAAAATGACGGTGCTGCGCCGCGCTTGGCGGCGCAACCAGCAGATAGAGCGTGACCTGCGCTCCAACGGCCTGGCCACCGTGCCGCTACTACTGGTACAGGTGGGCAATGGCGACGAGGCAATTGCCGAGGCGCAAGAGTTTTTAATGCGCGAGCTGAAAATACCGCCGCACGCCATAGGCGTTCACAGCGCCAACGAGCCCGACCCGGTGATGATGGCCGCTATTGCCAACGACACCAGCAAACAAGTGCTGGTGTTTAAGCAAGCCGCAGGCACGGGCTTTGACGCGCCGCGTGCTTTTGTGCTGGCATCCACCAAGGTGGTGAACGACCCCGACTTTGCCACCCAGTTTATTGGCCGGGTCATGCGCGTGCCGCACGAGTTGCAGCGCGCCTTTCCACAAGCGGCCATGGTGCCGCCCGCGCTAGACACCGCCTATGTGTTTTTAGCCAACGAACAGGCTCAACCAGGCTTTGCCGAAGCTGCCAAAGCCATACAAAACGTGCAGTCGCAACTGGGCGGGCAGGTGGAGCAACTGGTGGCACGGCGCACCGCCTTTGGCGGCGTGGCCTTGACTAACAAACCCACAGACCAAGTGCCGTTGACGTATGACCTGCGCTTGTTGCCCACGCGTGACCTGGACGGCACGGTGCGTGCGCCGCTGGCCAGCAGCGCTGCGCCGGGCACTGCGGCCAGCAGCAATTTGTTTGAAGCGCTGCCGGCAGGCACCACGCCGGGCTTGTTTGATGCGACGGATGAAGACGATGAAGGTGTGGACGTGCTGGTGGCAGACGATGCCACCGCCGCACAGGGCAAGAAAGCGCAGCGCGCCAGCCTGCGCGCACCCGCCAGCCGTGACGAACTGTTTGCCGCACTTGATGAAGCGCAAGTGCGCGCGCTTCCACGCAAAACCATGCTGGCTGAGAATGCGATACCCACGCGGTTTACCACCGAGGTGCAGCCCGTGTTTGACGTGCTGGCGCTGGATGTAGCCGAAGCAGCGCGGCAGTTGCCCATAGATGCCACCACACAGACCAATGCCGTCAAAGCAGCCCTGAACCGCATGACAGAGAAAGAGATTCGCACCGAGCTGTTTACCGGCGGCGTAACCGAAGAAGACGTGCAAGTCATCACCGACCAAGACGCGCTGCTAGAGCACACCAACGACAAACTGGCGATGCTGGGGCTAGAAGACCAAGACTGCACCGACGTGATTCAAACCCTGTCGATGCGGCTGATAGAGCCCATAGAGCAAGCCTGGGCCATGCAAGACGACAGCAACCGCCCTAGCCCAGCGGCCATACGCAGCCAAGCCAGGCAAGCGGCCTGCTGGGTGATACACAAGCAGTTTCCAGAGTTGCAAGAGGCCCTGCACAGGCAGTGGGCTAACCGTGCAAAAGAAGAGTTTGCCCACCCGCTGCCCGATGCATTGCTACTACCTGCCACGGTAGCGGTGATGCCCTCACGCAAAAACATCTACGGCCTGCTGTACCCCAGCCAAGGCGAGGCCGCCGCTGCGCGCGAGCTGCTGCCACCTGCATCGCGTGCGCAGTTTAAAACTGAAACCTATGTGTTTGGAGAGAGCGCCGAGGTGGTGAGCGTGGCTTGCGTTGACGCAACGTACGAGTTCAACGAGTCAGAACTTAACTTTGCCAAGGCCTTGGATCGCACCGATTTTGTGCAGTGGTGGCACCGCAACCCGCACAGCAAGCCGTTCAGCGTGGGGCTGCTGCGCGGCGATAGCAAAAACCTGTTTTACCCCGACTTTATTGTCTGCATGACGCATATGCCGGGCGATGCGCCCTTAATGCGGCTGATTGACCCCAAACACGATACGAAAGATGCGTCGCGCAAGGCCATTCACCAGTCCAAGTATTACGGCAAGGTGCTGTTTCTAACCAAAGATGCCACCCGCTTCAAGATCGTCAACGATGACGGCAGCGTGGGCGATGTGGTGGACTTTGACGACCTGAGCCGCTTGAAAACCTGGATGCGCAGCACGCAGCCTGCACCGCAGCGGGCCGTGAGCGTGTGAACCAGCTTGCCCGAGAACTGTAAACTAGCTTATCGCTATGTATTCAGTAGCCGCTACCGCATCATTCTAAAGGGCTACAGGCCTATTAGCATCTTAAAACAGGCATCAAACAGCCGATTTTGGAGCTTTTTACTGTAATGCGGGCAATGAGCGCCTGGCTGAAAGTGCTTAAATTATGCGAATTTGTGTACCTAAGCGATTTAGGCGCTTTTTTTGGCTAAATTCGTTAAATATTTCACGAATATCTCGATGGAATGAGCAAAATTTAGGCAGGTACATAAATTCGCATAATTTAACGGTTTTCAAAAGCCCGCCAACTGCATGCCTAGCCTGAAAAAGCCGAAAAATACGCAGCTTGGAGGTCTTTTTAATATATCAATCGATCTGCAGCCCTTTAGAATGATGCGGGAGCAGCTACGAAATATGCAGTGCCTTGGTTGGCAAGGCGACAAATGAGTGGGTCAATCCGTGGGGCAATCAGTTCGTTAACACCACATTGATCTGCGCCTCTTGCCGAGAATCGACCAGCGAGGTCGCCACCAGGGTCACCACCACAGGGTTGGGCAAAAAGCCTGCGCCACTGGTGCTGGCTGCGAAGCGGGCGTTGGTGATCAAGGTTTGCACGATGCTGGCACCGCCATAGTCAATACGGCTGCCCAAGGGCGCGCGGATGATACTGCCGCCCACCACCAGTGTCCACGCTACTGGCCCAGAGGCATCTAGTTCAAAGCTGTTACCTGCGCGCACATACACGTCTTGCTCTTCTCCGGGCAGCAAGTCAACGCCTGCAACTTGCTGGCCATTGACAAACATGATGATGTCAAATGCGGCTGTGGGTGCGGGGGATGTGACGGGTATCTGCACGCCCACGCCCACGCCCACACCCGGGCCGACATCTACACCCACATCGACACTGCCGCCGCCGCAACCCGACAACACCAAGCTGGCACCTAGGCCCAGGGAAGCTAAAAATACTTTGACAATTCGCATGGAAATTTCTCCGACCCGCCGGGGATTGCACCACCCAAGATAAGCATATGCGGTCCGACTGCCACTACAACGCCAGCCAGCTTGCAGCGTTGACCGCGATGGATGCATAAGAGCAAGCTTTTGCAACCATTTACCTGCGCTTGACACAGGGTTTAAAGAATGTGCACCGCCATAAATCCGCCGCATACGTGTGCTTTTGCAGCGGCGCACCAAGAGCCTCAAAATGCTTGAGTCCCGGTATTGCGTTAAACTAAATGCAGTAACTCTTGTGCTGCGGAGCGCCCTATGACCACCATTACCATTGACTTGCCTGACGATGTAGCCAACCAGGCGCGTGCCGCTGGATTGCTGGGCACCGAGCAGGTGCTGTCCATTTTTAAAGACAGCCTGCGGGCGGCGGCCCGCAACCTGCTGTTTGAGCGGCTTGACGCTGCGCCACAAGACTTACCGCCGGCTGAGCAAGATGTCCTGGTGCAAGAGGCCAAGCTGGCTGCCCGCCAAGCCTGTGTGCAGAGACCCTGATGACGATGCCGTGCTGGCCTGCGCTAAAGCCGCGCAGGTAGACTGGATAGTCTCAGGTGACCAAGATTTGCTGGTTTTGCGGCGGTTTGAAGGCATCCCCATAGTCACTGCTGCGCAGGCTCTTGAGCAATGCTTCGAGGGCCGTTCAGAACCTTGATTTCGTATCGAATACGCTGATAGCCTCCGTAGATAAATCGCAGGCAGCTTCTTTTAATATAGCGTTCGTTTTATCTTTCTTTACTCTCATCCATGCCCTCCACCGAACACTCCCCCGGCCTGGTTATCCAAGGCTTCACCCCACCCTTGCCGCTTAGCCACTTCAAACTGGCCGCTTTCGACATGGACTCCACTTTGATCAACATCGAGTGTGTAGACGAGATTGCCGACGCTGCCGGCCGCAAGGCCGAGGTGGCAGCCATTACCGAGGCGGCGATGCGCGGTGAGATTACCGACTACAAAGACAGCCTGCGCCGCCGCGTGGCGCTGCTGGCGGGGGTGCCGGTGAGCGCGATGGAGCAGGTGTATGCCCAGCGCTTGCAGCTTAACCCTGGTGCGCTGGCGCTGACGCAGGCTTTTAAAGCGGCGGGCATGAAGCTGCTGCTGGTCTCGGGTGGGTTCACGTTTTTTACCGACCGCATCAAAGAGCGCTTGCAGATGGACTATGCGCGCTCCAACGTGCTGGAGGTCGCGGGCGGCAAACTGACGGGGCGCTTGGTGGATCAGGCCTGGGGTGATATCTGCGATGGCGAGGAAAAGCGCAAGACTGTGCTGGAGACCTGCGCCCAGCTGGGCATTAGCCCTGCGCAAACCATTGCCGTGGGTGATGGCGCGAACGACTTGCCGATGATGGGCATCGCGGGCCTCTCAGTGGCCTACCATGCCAAGCCCAAGGTGCGCGAGCAGGCCATGGTGGCTATCAACGCTGGTGGGCTGGACCGCCTGCTGGAGCTTACAAAAGCATAGCGCACACGTCGGCCAGCGAGGTCACCTCTACCGTGGGGGTGCTATCGTCATAGGGCCAGAGCTTTTCTTCTCGGTTCAGCCACATGGCCTGCATGCCCGCGTTCAGCGCGCCGCGCACGTCCAGTGCGGCATCGTCGCCTATGTGCAGCACTTCGAGCGGTTGCACATCTACAGCGCCCGCAGCGGCGACAAAAATGCGCGCATCGGGTTTGCTAATGCCAAACTCTTTGGCACTGATGCTGGCTTGAAAGTAGCCGTGCAGACCAATCACATCCAGCTGTGCATTGCCGTTAGACAGGGCCACCAGCGGGAAGCGGCCCGAGAGCGCTTTGAGTGCGGGCAAAGCGTCTTCGTACAGATCCACCCGGTTACGCTCGGCAAAAAATACGTCGTAGGCAGCCTCGGCCAGCAAGGGGCTTTCTTTGGCGCGGTACAGGGCCAGGCGGATAGACTCTTTGCGGATGGCACCCAGGTCGTGGCGCATTTCGGGTTGCTTTTTCAGCATCACATCGGCCATGTACTCGCGTATTTCGCGCAGTGCGGTGGGAGAGGCAAACATGGCCGCTGTCATCGGCGCATGCTGGCAAAGCCAGTCAAGCAAAACCTTTTCTGCCCGTTCTATCACGGGCCAAATAGGCCACAGAGTGTCGTCCAAGTCGAGGGATATTGCTTTTATTATGGAAGTGTCGAGCATAGGGACGCTGAAAGTACGCGAAAATGGGCAGACCAGAGAATACACCATGGCATTTGCAAAAGAACCCTCGTATACCCACGGCAGCGCCAATAAATTCAACACCCGCACCGCCATCTTGCTGTGCAATCTGGGCACGCCCGACGCGCCCACGGCCAGCGCGGTGCGCCGCTATTTGGCTGAGTTTTTATCAGACCACCGGGTGGTAGAAATACCCAAACCGATTTGGTGGCTTATCTTGCACGGCATTATTTTGCGGCTGCGCCCGGCTAAATCGGCCAAAAAATACGCCAGCATCTGGACCAAAGAAGGCTCGCCGCTCAAGGTGTGGAGCGAGCTGCAAGCCAAGCTGCTGCAAGGCACCCTGGGCGAGCAAGGGCACAAAGTGCAGGTGCGCCTGGGCATGCGCTATGCCAACCCCAGCATGCGCTCGCAGCTTGATGCGCTGAAGGCCGAGGGCTTTACCCGCATTCTCATACTGCCCATGTACCCGCAATACAGCGGCACCACCACCGCCAGCGTGTTTGACGCGGTGTACACCTGGGCGGCCAAAGTGCGGCGCATTCCTGAGCTGCGCTTTGTGAACAATTACCATGACCATCCCGACTACATTGCCTCGCTGGCAGCGCGCATCAACGGTTACTGGAAGCAGCATGGCAAGCCCAGCAAACTGGTGCTGAGCTTTCACGGCGTGCCTGAGCGCACCTTGCATCTGGGCGACACTTACCACTGCGAGTGCTATAAAACCGCGCGCCTTTTGGGCGAGGCGCTGGGTCTGGGCAAAGACCAAATGCAGCTCACCTTTCAGTCGCGCTTTGGCAAGGCCAAGTGGCTAGAGCCCTACACCGAGCCTACGCTCATTGCCATGGCCAAAGCGGGCGTGCAACGCGTGGACGTGGTGTGCCCCGGCTTTACGGTGGATTGCCTGGAGACGCTGGAAGAGATCAACATGGAAGCGCGCGAGGCCTTTTTGCATGCAGGTGCAGGCAGCGAAGCGCCAACGCAGGGCCGCACCTTTCACTACATCCCTTGTTTAAACGACTCCAGCGAGTGGGTACGAGGGCTGGGCGCGATTGCCATCCAGCATTTGAGTGGCTGGGATACGAAAAGCGGTGTGGATGCAGAGGCTTTGGCAGCGCAGGGTGTGCGGGCAGTGGCCTTGGGGGCTAAGCAGTAGCCGGTTCTTGTAAGGGATCAGGCCTGTGGTGCTACTTCATCTGCGTGGCTGTCCTTCGAAAGAGACTGGGTAGGTTCTTGTACGGGAGCTGGCCGACGGTGTACTCAGCTCCGCGGCTGTCCCCCGTTGCGGCCTATCGCCGCTGCCTCCTCCTTGATGCCGCTGCGCTGAGTACACCGCCGACCAGCTCTCGCCAATGTGGTGGGCGATCAACCTTTGTGCCCCAACTAAACCACTACGCAGCTCTGGCGCTTGGTGTGTACGGCGTAGCGTCACTAGCAGGGGGAGCCCGCAGGGCGGAGGACAGCCGCGGAGCCGTACACACCAAGTGCCAGAGCGAGCACAGCACTACAGTAAGGCCGCAAGCATCAGACATAAAACCGCAAACCGTGTAGCATTCCGCCTATGGACATCAAGATCATTGCCAGCACCCGCATAGACAAGTTTTTGTGGGCTGCGCGCTTTTATAAAACCCGCAGCTTGGCTACGGACGATATTGGTAAAGGCCGCGTCAAAATTAACGGCCTGGTGGTCAAAGCTGCGCGGGATGTGCGCGCTGGCGACAGCGTGGCCATCATGCGCGATGGTGCTGTGTGCACTATTGATGTCCTGCAAGTAAGTGAGCAGCGTGGCCCTGCGCCGCAGGCCCACACCCTGTACCGCGAAACTGAGGCCAGCATGGCCGCCCGTGAAGCCACTGCTACCCAGCGCCGCCTGCACCCGGAGCCTGCGCTGAGCATCGCGCAAGGCCGCCCCACCAAACGCCAGCGCCGCGACCTGGACGATGCCAAGCAAGGCAATTCCGGCTGGGGTGACAGGTGGAGTGCGAGTGTGGACGGTTAACAGCCTGATTTACACTGGTG
>JANMTF010000378.1:0-4716 GCA_031390175.1 Polaromonas sp. | reverse complement strand
AATTCGATGCTGCCTTTGCGCGGATCGATGATGCCGGAGATCGTTTTGAGAATCGTCGTTTTACCTGCGCCGTTGGAGCCCAGCACGGTGGCTATCTCGCCCCGGCGCACTTGCAGGCTCACACCACGGATGGCGCGGATCGGGCCGTAGGCGCTCTCCACGTTCAAGAGCTTGAGAACGGGCTGATCGCTGATGGTGAAAGTGCTGTCAACACTCATGTGGCCACCCTCCGTAGCGCCGACACATCATCCACCGACCCCAAGTAAGCCTCGATCACACCGGGGTCGTTTTGCACCTCACGCGGCGTGCCCATGGCCAGCATCTCGCCCTGGTTCATGGCCAGCACGCGGTCAGACACTTTGGACACCAAACTCATGTCGTGCTCCACCATCAGCACCGTAATACCCAGCTCTTGGGTAATGTCTTGAATCCAAAACGCCATGTCTTCGGTTTCTTCCACGTTCAGGCCAGACGATGGCTCGTCCAGCAACAAAAGCTTGGGCTGCATGCACAGGGCGCGTGCCATCTCTACCACCTTGCGTACGCCGTAAGGCAAGCCCGCCACCATGCTGTCGCGGTGGTGTTGCAGGTCGAGAAATTCAATGACTTTTTCGGCGCGTTCGCGCGCCAGCAGTTCGGCTTCACGCGTCTTGCTGGTGAAAAACAATTCGCTGAACAAACCCGTGCTACGCTGGGTATGGCCACCGATCAGCAGGTTGTGCAGCACGGTGGCGTGCTCAAACAGCTCAATGTTTTGGAAGGTACGCGCGATGCCCAGGCTGGCCACTTGATGTGGTGCCTGGGCTATCAGGTCTTTACCCAAGTAGCTGATGCTGCCGGTAGTGGGTGTGTAGATGCGGCTGATCAAATTGAACACCGTCGTCTTGCCCGCGCCGTTCGGGCCGATCAAGGTAAACACCTCACCAGGGCGCACATCAAAGCTCACTTTATTGACGGCCAGCACACCGCCAAAGCGGACACTCAAATCTTTAGCGCTGAGAAGTATTTCGCTCATGATGGAGTGCCGCCGGGCCGCCCCAAGGCACGAAGGCCCCCTCGGGGGGCAGCGTAGCACACGAAGTGGCAAGCGTGGGGGTTCATTTCAAACGATCCGATTTCAAGAAGCTCTTTTGCCGTTTGAACATACCCTTGCGATAGAACGGGAAGAGCTGGAAATAGGTGCGTACCTTGAGCCAGCGGCCATACAGGCCCATCGGTTCAAACAGCACAAACGCAATCAGCAATAGGCCATACACCAAGCCTTGCAAGCCTGTAGCTTGCCCAATGGCTGCAGGCAAATAATCTTTAGCCAAGGCTATCAATTGCGGCATAGTGATCAAAAATATCGCACCCAAAAAGGCACCGTGCACCGAGCCCAATCCACCGATTACCACCATCAGCAGCAAGTCAATCGACTGCACAATATTGAACTGGTCGGGCGAGATAAATCGCAGCTTGTGCGCATACAGCGCGCCGCCAATGCCCGCCAGCGCGGCTGACAAGGCAAACGACAAAGTTTTGTAGCGTGCAAGATGAATGCCCATGCTCTGCGCCGAAATTTCAGAATCGCGAATCGCCACAAACGCCCGCCCGGTGGGCGAGCGCAAGATATTAAGCACCGCCAGCGTGGCCAGCACCGTCACTACCAAACAGATAGCATAAAACTCTTCAGAACTGCCAGCGTTCCAGCCAAACATTTCAGGCGACTTGACTGTCAAACCCGCGTTGCCGTGGGTGACGGACTCCCAACGGGCAAAAACCTCTTCGACAATAAAACCAAATGACAGAGTGGCTATGCCGAGGTAAATGCCTTTCACTCGTAGAGCAGGCAGACCCACCACCACGCCCACGGCAGCAGACAAGCCCGCTGCCACCGCCAACGCGATGGGGAAAGGCCAACCCATATTGGTCAGCACTGCCTGTGTGTACGCACCCACACCCAAGAAGGCTGCGTGGCCGATGGAGAACAACCCGGTAAAGCCCGCCAGCAGCATCAGCCCCAGACCCACCACTGAGTAGATCAACACAAAGGTGAGCTGCGCCAGCCAATACTCGGGCAGCACAAAGGGGGCGACAACCAAGGCCACCATCAGCGCGGCGTACCAAAAAATATGCCCGCCGTGCTTGGCAAGTGCAATGTCTTGCGCGTAGTTGGTTTTGAAGATGAAGCGCATAGTTTATATATTCATACTTTCTTGCGCAGCTTCTCGCCAAACAGCCCATTGGGTTTGACCATCAGCATGATCAACACCACCACATAAGCCGCAATGTCCTTCACGCCCTCAGGCAAATAAAACCCACTCAAGCTCTCCACCAGCCCAATGATGATGCCGCCCACAATCGCACCGGGCAAGCTGCCAAAACCGCCCACCACCGCCGCAGGAAAAGCCTTCAACCCGATGAAGCCCATGTTTGCGTGCACAAAGGTAATGGGAGCGAGCAGCAATCCCGCAATGGCGGCCACGGCAGCAGACAAGCCCCACACCAAGCCATTCAAACGCTTCACCGGAATGCCCATGTAATAAGCGGCCAACTGGTTTTGCGAAGAGGCCTGCATGGCAATGCCCATCTTGCTATAGCGGAAGATCACAAACAGCAAACCGCACAGCACAGCCGTGGCGGCGATGATGGCCATTTGCTCCCAGTTGATCACCAAGCCTTGCCAGTTGGTCACCTGGTCTTTGTAGGGCACGGGCAGTGTATGCGTCTCGGTGCCAATACCGGGGATCATGGTGATGAGGCCGCGCGCCACATAGCCAATGCCAATAGTGAGCATCACGATAGAAAACGCAGGCTGGCCAAGAATGGGGCGAATGACCACGCGCTCCAGCAGTACGCCAAATATCGCCATCGCCAGCATGACGGCGGGAATGGTGATCCAGAAGGGGAAGTTCAGCGCGGTCATCAGTGCCAGGCCGCCAAACGCACCCAGCATCATCATCTCGCCCTGCGCAAAGCTCACCGTCTCGGTGGCTTTGTAAATCAATACAAAGCCCAAAGCAATCAGGCCGTAAATACAGCCTTGCGAAATGCCACTGATCACCAATTGCAGAAACTGCACTTTGTCTCCATAATCATTTTTGTCAACAGTCCGCAATATAAGAGCGCCGCGCCGAATCTTTTACTCTGGTAATCCCTATCTTGTTACCCACTGCACCCATTTCACCTCCAACATCCGTCACGCTAACGGCTGGCCTGGGCTTTTATGGCGACAACTGGGAACCCGTGGTAGCCAGCATCGAGCGCGGCGGCGCGCAGTATGTGTGCAGCGACCACTTGGCCGAACTCACACTGGCCATTTTGCAAAAAGACCGACAGAAAGATGCCTCGCTAGGCTACGCCCGCGATGTGCTGCCCATGCTGCTGCGCCTGTGGCCGCTGATGCAAGCGCGCGGCTGCAAATTTGTCTGCAACGCAGGCGGCCTGAACCCACAGGCCTGCGGCGCGGCACTGCAACAAGCATTGACTTCCAAAGGCCTGTCTGCACGCATCGCCGTGGTGACAGGCGACGAAGTGCTGCAAGACCTGGGCAGCGATGCGGTGCATCTGTTCAACGCCACGCCCTACAGCAGCGTGCAAGAACGCATGGTGTTTGCAAATGCCTACATTGGCGCGCGCCCCATCGTCACTGCCTTGCAGCAAGGCGCAGAGATTGTCATCACCGGCCGCGTGGCCGATGCCGCTTTATTTTTAGCCCCCTTGGTACACGAGTTTGGCTGGAAGCTGGAAGATGCCCGCACCCCGCAAGAGCTGGGCTTGTTGGCGCAGGGCCTGGCCGTAGGCCACCTACTCGAATGCTCCGGCCAAGGCAGCGGCGGCAACTTTGGGAGCCTGGATGCTTGGCAAGCGATCCCCGACCTGGCGCACATTGGCTATCCCATGGCCCGCGTGCAGCTTGATGGCACCGCCATCATCACCAAAGCCCCGCAAACCGGCGGCCTCGTCAACTTTGACACCGTGCGCCAACAGCTCTTGTACGAGGTGCACAACCCCCACGCCTACGCCTCGCCCGACGTGGTGCTAGACATCAGCACGGTGCAGCTAGACGACCTGGGTAACCACCAAGTGCGCATGACAGGAGCCACCGGCCACCCCCGCCCCGCGCAACTGAAGGTAGTGGGCGGCTACCGCGACGGCTTTAAAGCCGAAGTCACCTGGGGCTTTAGCTGGCCCAACGCCTGGAGCAAATGCCAAGCGGCCATCGGGATGATTCGCACACAGTTGCAAGATAAACGCATCCCGCACGACGAGCTGTTCATCGAATACCCCGGCCTCAATTCTGCGCACGGTGCGCTGGCTCCATTGCTCGATGCGCAACAGCTCGATGAACACAACGAAATCTGGGTACGTATGGTGCTACGCACGCAACATAAGCAAGCGGCCGACGGTTTTGGCCGCCTGTTCCCCTGGATGGCGCTCAGCGGCCCCGCCTACACCTGCGGCTTCAGCGGCCTGCACAACAGCAGCGAGCTACTAGGCATCTGGCCCACGCTGATCGACCGCGCCTTGGTAGAGAGCCGCGTGAAGGTGACGATGCTATGAGCAACCACACCATCCAAGTGCAGCTGGCAAAAATAGCCCACGCCCGCAGCGGCGACAAAGCCGACTGGGTAGACTTCGGCCTGTTCGCCTGGAACGCACAAGGCTACGCCATTCTGGCACGCGAAGTCACCGCACAGCGCGTGCAAGCGCACTTTGCACCGTGGATTGCGGGCG
>JANMTF010000312.1:0-28050 GCA_031390175.1 Polaromonas sp. | reverse complement strand
ATGGCAGGCAGTGCTGGCAGGTAAAGATCCGTAGTGACGGGTTGGATGCCCAGCAAAAGGGCTAGAAAGAGAACGACGAGACTGGGGTGCATAGAAGCATTGAGCGTAGCAGATTCGCATGCACCAATTGGTCAAAAAATTGATGACTGAACGCTACAAAAAGAAAAACCGCTCACGCATGACACGTGGGCGGTTTTTTGAAGAGTCTCAGCTGGGGTTTAAATCGTGTCGATAAAACTACGCAACTTATCCGAACGGGTAGGGTGCTTGAGCTTGCGCAGGGCCTTGGCTTCGATCTGGCGAATACGCTCGCGCGTCACGTCAAACTGCTTGCCCACCTCTTCCAGCGTGTGGTCGGTAGACATCTCGATACCAAAGCGCATGCGCAGCACCTTGGCTTCGCGCGGCGTCAGGCCGTCCAGAATGTCTTTGACGACATCGCGCAAACCGGCTTGCATCGCGGCTTCCAGCGGCGCAGTGTTGGCACCGTCTTCGATGAAGTCGCCCAAGTGGCTATCGTCATCGTCACCAATTGGCGTTTCCATACTGATCGGCTCTTTGGCGATCTTCATGATCTTGCGGATCTTGTCCTCGGGAATCTCCATCTTCTCGGCCAACAGGCCAGCATCGGGCTCAAAACCATGTTCTTGCAGGTGCTGGCGGCTGATGCGGTTCATCTTGTTGATGGTCTCGATCATGTGCACCGGGATGCGGATGGTGCGCGCCTGGTCGGCAATCGAGCGGGTAATGGCTTGGCGAATCCACCACGTAGCGTAAGTAGAGAATTTGTAGCCCCGGCGGTATTCAAACTTGTCCACGGCTTTCATCAGGCCGATGTTGCCTTCCTGAATCAAGTCCAGGAACTGCAGGCCACGGTTGGTGTACTTCTTCGCAATCGAGATCACCAAACGCAGGTTGGCTTCGATCATCTCTTTCTTGGCCGCACGTGAGCCACGCTCGCCTTCGTTCATGCGCTTGTTGATGTCTTTGAGCTCGTCCAGTGGCACTACCACGCGGCGTTGCAGGTCGATCAACTTTTGCTGAATTTCTTGTACCGGTGGTACATAGCGGCCCATGGTGGTCGACCAAGGCTTGCCAGCGGCGGCTTGCTTTTCAATCCATTTGAGGTCTAGCAAATGCGAGGCCACCTTGTGGTTGTTTTTATCGCGGCCAGAAAAGTCGCGGATAAAGTCGGGCTGGGGGTAGTGGCACTTGTCCACCAAAATGCGGCGCAGCTCGCGCTCTTTTTTGCGTACATCGTCTACCTGGCCACGCACCAGATTGCACAGCTTTTCAATGCTCTTGGCGGTAAAGCGGATTTGCATCAGGTCTTGCGTGACCGCTTGCTGTGATTTGATGTAGGCGGGCGTGCCATAGCCTTCTTTGTCGTAAATCTTGTGCAGCTTTTCAAATAAGCCGCGCAGTACCTCAAAGCGGCGGAAGGCTTCTTGCTTGAGTTCTTCGAGCTTCTTGGTCATGGCCTTGGAGCCGCCCTTGCCGTCGTCGTCGTCGGCCTCGTCGTACTCGTCAAAGTCTTCTTCGGCCACAAAGTCATCGGCCTCGTTGGGGTTGCTAAAGCCGTCTACCACGGTAGAAATCACGACTTTGCCGCCTGCGATTTCCTGCATCATATTGAAGACTTCTTGAATGGTGGCCGGGCTGTTGGAGATCGCCTCCATCATCACGTTCAGGCCACCTTCAATGCGCTTGGCAATTTCAATCTCGCCTTCGCGCGTCAGCAGCTCTACCGTACCCATCTCGCGCATGTACATGCGCACGGGGTCGGTGGTGCGGCCAAACTCGCTGTCTACGGTGGACAGCGCGGCTTCGGCTTCTTCTTCGGCTTCTTCTACGCTGGCCGCAGTGGGGGCGTTGTTATTGAGCAGCAGGGTCTCAGCATCGGGCGTTTGCTCGTACACGGCCACGCCCATGTCGTTGAGCAAGGAGTGCACAACGTCCAGAGTTTCGGCATCGACCAGCTTGTCGGGCAAGTGGTCAGAGATTTCGCCGTGCGTCAGGTAGCCGCGCGTCTTGCCCAAGGTGATCAGCGCTTTGAGGCGCAGGCGGCGCTTGGACATGTCTTCTTCGGACAGCACCGTGTCGTCCAGGCCAAACTCTTTCATCAAGGCGCGCTCTTTGGCCTTGGACAGCTTCATCCGAAGAGGCTTGACTTTTTCTACTGTCTCACCTTCAACGACAGGCACCACTTCGGTGATATCGGCCTCGACATCGCTCAGGTCGATATCGTCAATGTCGGAGCCGGCTTTGGCCTTAGCGCCGCGTTTGGCGGCTGCGGGAGTTGGTTTTGCCGCGGCTTTGGCAGGCGCTGCAGGTTTGGCTGCGGCAGATTTTGCTGCTACAGCCGATTTTGCCGCTACTTTGGCAGGTACTACCGCCTCAGGCACGCTGGCTTTCTTTTTGGCGTCGTCTACCACGAGAAAGGTTTTGCCAACTTTGGCAGGAGCCGCAGTTTTAACGGGAATTGTTTTAACAGGTACAGAGGTTTTCGATGCGGGCACGGGCTTGGCTTTCACGGCAGGTTTAGCTGCAACTTTGGCCTTAGCCTTGGGCGGCGCGGCTTTGGGTGCCGGTTTTGCGGCGGGTTTTGTAACGGGCTTGTTGGCCATAAACACCTCAAAATAACGAAACGCGAAGATACGCGACCAAGGCGAAAGCCGGGGGCGCAGAAGGGAACGGGGAGTCTAACAACCAAGTGGGACGGGCGATCATTTGGAATGCAGTCCTTGCGATGGTGACCAAGTGAGACGCTAGGGTGCTCGGGGCCGGTACGGAGGTGCTGCTGTCGCGCTTGAATTGCTGTTACATGGATTATACCCAAAAACCCAATTTTTGAGTGCTTTTAGATCTTCAATATGTAACACGCACCTGCGTGGCTATAGATTCAGGCGATGCGGCTTTTACGCCGCGCATCCAGTTCTTTGAAGCGGGCGAACTTGATGGGGTCGGCAATTTGGCTAGACAACTCGCGCATTTCCAAGCTTTCGGCGTCGATTTGCAGCTTAAGCAAGATGCTGCCCAGCTCTTGGCTGTCACTCTCGATATTTTCAGGCACAGACGCTACCAGTTTGTGGGCCACGCGTTCATGGGCTTGGCCGCGCAGGCCTTCGCTCAGGGCGCCCCAGGTTTGCGCGCCGTGCTCTTGGATTTGCGCATCGAGCCAGGCGAACAGCTCGCCGTGCGGGGCGGGCAGCTCGCATAGCAGGTGGTGCTCGGCGTTGGACAGATGCTGCCAGGCGGGGTTGTCCAGCAGTAAGATTTGCAGGGCGCGGTCGGCGCGGCTGGTGGGTGCGGCGCGCCCGGGCAGGGCGCTGGGGCGCGGTGTCGCGGTGTAGCCTGCGTTGGTAGCGGTTTTGCCGCCAGTTCTGGCCCATTTGCTGCCAAAGCGCTTGGACTGGTTGGGGTCTTCGCCGTCGCGACTGCCGGGCACGTAGGGAGCGTTGCTGGCTTTGCCTGCGCTGCGGCCAGCGGCGGGCGCGGCATTGGGCAGCCACAGGTCGGTGAGCTCGTGTTCACCCAGCTCTACTAGGCTGGCTATTTCGCGCAGTATCTGGCGTTTGAGCGTGCCGTCGGGCAGGGGTAGCCATAGAGGCTTGGCTTGGCTGGCAAAACGGGCGCGGCCTTCGGCCTCGTCTAGGTCGCAACCGTCGCGTGCGGCATCGATGAGAAACCGCGACAGAGGCACTGCCTCACTGATGTAGCGGGAGAAGGCCTCAGCGCCGTGCTCACGCACAAAGCTGTCGGGGTCATGCTCTGGCGGCAGGAAGAGAAACTTGGCAGTACGGGTGTCGGTGGCAAACGGTATAGCGCCGTCCAGCGCCTTGCGCGCGGCGCGCCTGCCTGCGCCGTCACCGTCAAAGCTGAACACCACATGGTCGGTAAAGCGAAACAGCTTTTGCACATGGTCGGTGGTGCACGCAGTCCCCAGCGTGGCTACGGCATTGGGAAAGCCTAGCTGCGCCAGCGCCACCACGTCCATATAGCCTTCTGTGACCAATACGAAGCCTGATTTTTGCAGCGCGGCCCTCGCCTCAAACAGGCCATACAGCTCGCGGCCTTTGCTAAATACCGGAGTCTCGGGCGAGTTCAAGTACTTGGGCTCGCCTTTGTCCAGCACCCGCCCGCCAAAGCCGATGGTCTCGCCCTTGACGTTGCGGATCGGGAACATCACACGGTCACGAAAGCGGTCGTATTTTTTCTTCTCGCCGTCTGGCTTGTTATCGTCCTCGGGCCGCTCGATCACCAGGCCGCTTTCTACCAGCAGCGGGTCGTCGTAGTTGGGGAACACACTGGCCAGGCTGCGCCAGCCTTCGGGGGAGTAGCCAAGCGCGTAGTGTTTTGCGATCTCACCGGTGAGGCCGCGCTGGCGAAAGTAGGCTTTGCCGCGCTCAGAATCTTTCAGGTGTGCACGGTAGGCGTCCGATGCTTTGAGCAACACCTCGGTGAGCGAGGCTTGCTGGGTTTTCACCTGTGCATCGCGTGCCCGCTCTTGCGGGCTGCGCTCGTCTTCGGGCACGGGCATGCCCATGCTTTGGGCTAGATCTTTGATGGCCTCGATAAAACTCATGCCGTTGTGCTCCATGAGGAAGCTGATGGCATTGCCGTTTTTGCCGCAGCCAAAGCAGTGGTAGAACTGTTTGGTGGGGCTGACGCTGAAAGAGGGGGATTTTTCGCCATGAAAAGGGCACAGGCCGGAGTAATTAGCACCGGCTTTTTTCAGCTGAACGTGCCTGCCCACAATCTCTACCACGTCGGCGCGGGCGATGAGTTCCTGGATGAAGCTATTGGGGATGGCCATAGCGATAGTTTAGTGTGCGAATGGCAAAGTAGAGACGACCATAGTGCCGTACTGCCAAATCACATTTGGCAGTAGCAATGGGAATAGCTATGAATGCGACGAGCCTTTGGCGCTGGCCTCAGCTTCGACGGCGATGGCCCAAAAATTGCTCAAATCGGCATCGTCTCTGTACTGGTTGTGGCGCTTGGCGAGGATGAGGATGGAGCGTTTGTCCCAATGCTTTTCGTCGTTGAATTTCTCCACCAGTATGCGGTGCACGTCTGGCCACCGCAGTGGCAGTGAGCGGCTCGTGCACGCGGCTACCCGGGTGCGCAGCGGGTAGTCGGTTCGAAGCTCCTGGCTGAGCATATGCAACTGCGCCACCAGCCGGGAAAGACGATTTTGCAGTTGCTCGCCCAGTGCTTTTCCGGGCATAAGCACCGCATACACATCGTCCTTCAGCTGGGCGTAGGTGTCTTCTTGGTGAAACACGGTACGCAACACGCGCACAATGCGCTCACTACCCACGGCGTGGCGATGGCCGCTTAAAAAAGGCAGGCCAGGTTGCGTAATCTGGACATAGACCACCGCTAAATCTTCGTCTGATGCAGCAGACTGCTCCCACATCGGTGCGGCGAGGCCGTCGTAAGCGCAAGGCACGACGAAGCCTGTGAGTGGATCGAGACGCTGGAGTGTGCGCTGCGTCACTGCTTGCGCGTCACTTGCTTGGGCGCGCAGCATCAATGCCAGGAGCAAGACGGGTACCTCGAAAGCCAGCGAGTACAAAGGCCAGTAATAGCCCAATACGGCCTCTGGCAGCAGGCCAAAACCTTCTAAAGTTGTGATGACAACCACAACGGCTAGCGGCGTATAAGCCAGCATCCACATTTTGGCTGACAGCTCACCTTCGCGTAGTCGCACAGAGACCATGCCTAAAATAATGAGCCAATTGGCCACCATAGGCAAAATAAGGCCAAAGATGTACACCCATACCTGCTGCTCGGTCGACAGTACAGCGATGCCCGCGAATGTGAAGGCGATGCTGAGCCACATCAACGCAGTGAACCGAGGCCAAATTTTCTGGGGTTCAAAAGTCACATAACAAAACAAGATTTGCAGCGTGATGCTGATAAGCAAGCTGACATGGATGGATCTTTCAGGCCAAAAGGTCGCGTGGGGCCACAGCAAATAGCTGGCTAAACCGGTGTAGGCGGCAGCTGTGAGGGCCGCAGACAGTGCGTAGGCGCTGTACCACGCATACGCCGAGTCGCGGTACACCCGAGCCATGCAGGCACTGATGAAAGCCATGCAAAGCACTAATATGGAGATGCCAGCACTGCGAATCAGGTGGCCTATGCTATCGCTTAAGCTGCCTTGCGCGTCTTGAAGTTCTACCGCTACATTGAGGGGCACAGTATTCGTAATTTTGAGAAAAATAGTATGCTCGCCGACCGGCAGCGCAGGTAGCAAAAACTGGGGATGCAGCCCGCGCACAGGCCAGGCGCTGTGGGCTATCCAGTCTCCCGCAGCCTGCACTGTCCAAACGCCGCTGTCGCTGGACAAGTGCAGTTCAACCCGGTCTAAGTACGGTTTGGGCAGCTTGATGCTCCAGCCGTTGGGCGGTGTGTTGACCGATAACTTCAGTTGCACCCACAGCGCCAGACCATCTTTAGTGGGGTAGGTGGTGCGAGGGTTGAAGGCTTGCCAGCTTGCAATGGGCAAGGTTTGCAGCGCTGCGATGGTCTGCTCTGCTGGTGTAACCAAGGCCAAGGTGTGCAGCACGGTCACATCCGATACCTGTGCCGTTGCTGCTGCTACAGGAGCCGGATTTTGTGCAAAAGCCAGCAACCCTGCCAGCGCCAGCGCAGCGCCCAGCAGCAACCGGTTGATACAAGCGACGAGGCGCAGATTCAGCATGGCGCGCAGGCAGTGCACTCAATGTTCAAATGCAAAGCAGTCTTTGCAGGACGTAACTTGGCATCGTGATCTTAGCGGCGGCGTTTTTTATCGATCACTGCTTTGCTGGAGCGACTGGCCTTGCTCACTTTGACAGCCTTATCCGCCTTACCCGCTTTGCCGCTCTTTGCGCTGAGCCTGCCTTTGGCAGATTTGGCCTGCGTGGGCAGGTACAGAACCACCGACTGCTTGGCCTTAAAGCTGCCCGATGCGCTGATTTTGTTCCACCCGGCTACGCTGGCGGCGCTGACTTTGTAGCGCTGCGCAATCGAAGCAACCGTCTCGGCCTTGCGCAACTTTACCGACTGTTTGCGCAGCACGATCTCAGGCGAAAAGCTTACTTGGCCGTTGTCAGCGACGGTCTCGGACACATCGTTTTGCTGCTTGGCCGAGCGCGGCACCAAGAGGGTGGAGCCTGCTTTGATCAGCATGCGCGGCGGGATGCGGTTGACCTCACGGAACTTGGCCTCGTCCATGCCTACGCGGCGCGCGGCGTCACCGGCTTTCATCGTGCTGGGGGCGGTCCACACTGTCCAGCCAGCGGTTTGGCCGTTATGAATGGCCAGGTTGCGCTCAAAAATACCGGCGTTGTCCCAGGGCAGCAAAATGTAGGGAGTGCCTGCTTTGAAGATCACGGGATTGTTGGCCGAGGGATTTAAAGACTTGAAGTCGTCTAGCCTGATCTCAGCCAGCTTGGCGGCCAGCACGACATCCAAATCGCGAGTGATGGTGACGCTTTGAAAGTAGGGGTGGTTGGGTATCTCGGGCAGGGTGGCATTGAATACTGGCGGGTTGGAGACAATGTTTTTCACCGCTATCAACTTGGGCACGTAGTTGCGTGTCTCATTGGGCATGTTCAGGCTGTTGTAGTCTGTGGCCAACCCCTCGCGCTGGTTTTTGGCGATGGCGCGGCTTACTGAGCCTTCGCCCCAGTTGTAGGCTGCCAGCGCCAAGTGCCAGTCGCCAAACATGCGGTGGAGCTTTTGCAAATAGTCCAGCGCGGCGCGGGTGGACTGCAGTACGTCGCGACGATCGTCTCTGAAAACACTTTGTTTCAGGGAAAAATACTTGCCGGTAGCGGGCATGAACTGCCACATGCCAGCGGCCTTGGCACTGGAGACTGCTTGCGGATTGAATGCGCTTTCGATATAGGGCAGCAGAGCCAGCTCGGTGGGCATATTGCGGCGCTCAAGCTCTTCCACGATGTGGTAGAGGTATTTGCTGGAGCGCTCGGTCATGCGCTGGATGTAGTCAGGCCGGGTGGCGTACCACTTTTCTTGGCTGGTGACCAGCTCTGACTGTAAATCGTTCATGGCAAAGCCGCTGCGAATGCGGCCCCACAGGTCGGCGTCGTTGGTTTGGCGCAGCACGGGGATGGGGGGCGGCACTTCAATGGCTACCGGGGCGCTAATGGATGGCGCAGGCGCAACAACGGGGGCTGCATCGGTGGGGGGTGCGCTAAGGGCTGGCGGCGCGCTGCGCTGCAAGTCAACCGGGTTGCCGTCTACATCGAAAGTACGGGGCGCGGACTCTGTGGCTTGGGCCAGGTAGATGGGGGTAGAGGCTGGGTCTGAACTTACAGTGGCGCTAGGGAGATGTGGGGTTGGCTGGACGGCTATGGCGGCGGGGGCAGCAAGAGCGAGGGCTAGTGCGCACAGCGCAAAGCTCGCCAGCGAGGGGGACAGCAGGGCAGGCAGTTTCATTGAAGGGTATTTTTCCATTCAGAGGGGTGGGTGGCTAAAATTATTGCTTCATGCCGGGATAACTTGCATGACAATGCAGCCAACACGACATCAGTAAACACTGGTGAAGCGACAAATTGGGCAACAAGGTACATGGCTGATCAAATTATAGGTTTGCACGACTGGTTTCAAACCGCTCCTGGACAGTATTTACTGCAATGGGAGCGCGCGCAGCTAGATAAGGCCGTGGCCGACGTGTTTGGCTACCATGCCATGCAACTGGGTTTGCCCGAGGTGGCCGGGCTGCAGGCCAACCGAATGCCCCACCAATGGCTGGCCGTGGCCCATGTGGGCGATGCCGCGCCTGCCGCCGCCTTGGTTACAGATTTTGCAGCCCTGCCTTTTCCTGAAAACAGCCTGGATTTGCTGGTGCTACCGCATGCGCTGGAGTTCAGCGTTGATCCACACGCCACCTTGCGCGAAGTGGCCCGCGTGCTGGTGCCTGAAGGCCGGGTGGTGATTTGCGGCCTGAACCCCACCAGCCTGTGGGGCTGGCGCCAGCGCCGTGCGCGCGCCACCCAGCGCGTGGGCCTGGGGAATATGGGTTTGGGCAATTTGTATTTGCCCGATGGCGGCGACTTTATCGGCTACTGGCGACTGCGTGACTGGTTGCGCTTGCTCAGCTTTGAGGTAGAGTCGGGCAGTTTCGGCTGTTACCGCCCTGCCGTGCGCAGCCAAGCTTGGTTAGACCGCATGGCCTGGATGGACGCGTTGGGCGAACGCTACTGGCCCATTTTGGGCGCAGCTTACTGTGTTACCGCTGTTAAACGGGTGCGCGGCACGCGGGTATTGGGCCCGGCCTGGAAGCGCTCGCCTAAAATGGCCAGCGCTCCAGTATCTGTAGCGCCTCGCGCACATTTCACAAACGAAGACGCCGACTTATATCCATTTCACAAGCAAGACTGAATGAACACAATTGAGATTTACACCGATGGGGCCTGCAAGGGCAATCCCGGCCCCGGCGGCTGGGGCGTACTGCTCAAATCTGGGGGCACTGAGAAAGAGCTGTTTGGTGGCGAGCCCAACACCACCAATAACCGTATGGAGATGATGGCAGTGATCCAGGCGCTGGAGGCGCTCAAGCGTCCGTGCCAGGTGCATTTGTATTTGGACAGTAAATACGTGCTGCAAGGCATTACCGAGTGGATCCACGGCTGGAAAGCCCGGGGCTGGCGTACGGCATCCAAAGAACCGGTGAAAAACGTGGAACTTTGGCAGCGCCTGGACGCTCTGGTAACTACAGGTGGGCACGAAATCGATTGGCGCTGGGTGAAGGGGCACGCAGGTGACCCGGGTAATGAGCGGGCCGATGCGCTGGCTAACAAGGGTGTGGCCTCGCTAAGCTCGAAGGGTTAGACACTCAAGGCTTGGTGGGATGCTGTGTAAACGTTGTGTAAAGACGGCGGCGTTTGCTGCACGTGCCAGCGAAAATTACCTAAGCCTTGTGAGCTAACGTCCTGCTACATTTACCCTTTTGCTCCTTTATTTATCGCTAGATAAAACCCCCAGAGACGATCATCCATGGCTTCCAAGGTAATTTATTCCGCCATCGCGGCTGTAGGTATTGCTGCGGCTTCGGGTGCGGCCTACTGGTACCAAAACAAGCCGCAAGGCCCAAAAGAAATTACCGCTGCTGCCCCCGGTGCCTCGGCACCCCGCTCCGGTGGAGCCCCCAATGGGGCCGGTGGTGGTGGCCCCGGTGGCCCCATTGGCGTGGAAGTGGCCAAAGTGGAAGTTACCCGCCTGCAAGACGACGCGCAGTCGGTAGGCAGCATGCGATCGCGCCAAAACGTCATGCTGCGTCCCGAGGTGGCTGGCCGCGTGATGACCATGGGCTTCGCTGATGGTGGCCGCGTGCGCAAGGGCGACGTGATGGTGCAATTGGACGATGTGCTGCAACGGGCTGAAGTACGCCAGGCCGACGCGCAGGTATCGATCTCGCGCGCCAACCTCAAACGCAACCAGGAGTTGGTGGCGCAAAGCTTTATTGCCCAGCGGGTGGTGGACGAGAGTGCGGCCAACATGCAGGTGGTGGAAGCGCAACTGGCGCTGGCCTGCGCCCGTCTGGACCGTATGCGCGTCATCGCGCCGTTTGATGGCACGGTGGGTATCCGCAGCATCAACATTGGCGACTATGTCAAAGACGGTGCCGATTTGGTCAACCTTGAAGACCTGTCCTCAATGTACGTAGACTTTAAATTGCCCGAGCGTTTTCAGGGCAAGCTCAAACGTGAGCAGCAGGTTGAGTTGCAACTCGATGCCATGCCGGGGCGCGTGTTCAAAGCCAAGGTGGAGGCGATTGACCCGCAAATTGATGCCAATGGCCGCTCGATATCGGTGCGCGCTGTATTGCCCAATACCGGCGGCGAGCCGATGCGACCTGCTGGCGGGCCAGCGGGCGCGGCCTCTGGCGCGCGCGCTGGTGCGCCGGGGGCTGCAGGGAGAAAGCCTGTTGGAGAGCCCGCGGCGCGGCCTGTACCGACAGCTTCTGCGCCCTCGGGTGCACCGCGGCCCTTGGAGGCATCTGCTGAGGCGGCTCCCCGTGTGGACCAGGTTACGACCGCTTGCGCGCCCTACAGCGCGACAGCGCGCCAACGATCTGTAGGTGCTGCAGGTGCAGCGGGAGGGGTGGGCGCTGCGCGCGGCCCACAGAGCGGCAGGGCGGTAGGCTCTGAGGGGCGGCCTCCGGGGCCGAGTGCCGAGGCATCTGTGGGCGCTGGCAGGGCTAACGCAGGCGCAGGTGAAGGTGCAGGACGGTCAAGCGGGCAGGGCACCCAGACCGGTCAAGGCAACGGCCCGCTGCGCCCCGGTATGTTTGCTCGCGTGAATACAGTGTTCAACATCAAAGAAGCTTCTCTCACCATCCCTGAAGAAGCCATCGTGCCGCAGGGTGGTCGCCAGTTCGTCATTAAGGTGGTGGACCAAACCGAAGAGCAGTTCAAAGCATTGGCCGAGGCTACCAAAAAAGCTGCAGCGGCCAACGCTGTAGCCAATGCAGGAACGGCTGGCAGCTCGACAGCCAGTGTTTCTGGTGCAGCGCCTGCCCCGGGTGGCGCGCAAGCAGCAGGTGGTAGCGGTGGTGCTGCCGGTGGTGCAGGGGCTGCCCCCGCTCCACAGGCCCCCGTGTTTATCAATGGCAAGCGCTTGGTATCGCAGCGTACCGAGGTCAAAATTGGTATCCGCCGCCCTGGCCGTGTGGAGATCACCGAAGGGGTAGCCGAGGGCGACACCGTCGTGGTCGCCGGCCAGCAGCGTTTGCAGCGCGACAATTCTCCCGTGCGAGTGATCGAGCTGGGCCGACCAGGCGGTGGCGCAGGCCGACCTGCTGAAGCAGGTGCCGGTGGCCCCGGTGCGGGTGGCCTTGGCCCATCTGGCCAAGGTGCACCCGGCCAAGGTGCTGGCGCAGCAGGCGCAGCCGGGCAGGCGCAAAATAGCGCCAATAGTGGTGCCGTGGGCGTGCCTGCCGCGCCGCGCGCACCCTCAGACGTTCCCACACCGGCCCATGCTGCATCCGGCGCCAGTCGCTAGTTCTCATTCCACCGCATACCCACTAGGAGCACCCCATGCAACTGCCAGAGGTATCCATCCGCCGCCCCGTGTTTGCCACGGTGCTGTCCTTGCTCATTGTGTTGATCGGCTACGTGTCCTTCACCAAACTCGCGGTGCGCGAGTACCCCAAGATCGACGAGCCGACGGTGACGGTCGAGACGCGCTATCTGGGTGCGTCCAGCGAAGTGGTCGAATCGCAGGTGACTAAAGTTCTGGAGGACTCGCTGGCTGGAATTGAGGGCGTGGACATCATCACGTCGATTAGTCGCCAGGAGCAAAGCCAGATCACCGTGCGCTTTGTGCTCTCGCGCGATGCCGACAGCGCCGCTGCCGACGTGCGCGACAAGGTCAGCCGCGTGCGCCTGCGCTTGCCCGCCACCGGCATTGACGAACCGGTGATTGCCAAGGTCGAGGCCGATGCCTTCCCGGTGATTTGGCTGGCCTTCAGCTCCGACACCATGACCTCGCTGCAATTGTCCGATTTGGCCAACCGCCAAGCCAAACCGATGCTGCAAACTGCGCCCGGTGCAGCCGATGTGCGCATCTTTGGTGAACGCAAATACTCTATGCGCATTTGGCTAGACCCAGACAAACTGGCCGCCTATAAGCTCACCACACAAGACGTAGAAGATGCCCTGCGCCGTTCCAACGTCGAAGTGCCCGCAGGCCGCATCGAGAGCAAGCAGCGCGAATTCAACGTCACCAGCGCTACCGATTTGCAGCGCCCCGCCGAGTTTGCCGCCATCCAGATTAAAAACGTCAACGGTCTGCCCGTGCGTATTGGCGACGTAGCGCAGATCCGCCAGGGCCCCGCAGCCGAGCGCACCTCGACGCGATTGAACGGCCGCAACGCCATCACCCTGGGCGTGATCCGCAACGCCACCGCCAACCCGCTGGACTTGTCCGCCGCCGTGCGCGCCATGCTGCCCAAGATCAAAGAAAACCTGCCACCGGGTATTGATATTGACGTGGCCAACGACAACTCGGTGTTCATTGACCGATCCATCAAAGCGGTGTTTGCGACTATTGTGGAAGCCGTGGTGCTGGTGGCCTTGGTGATTTTTGTCTTCTTGCGCACGCTGCGTGCCTCCATCATTCCGCTGATCACTATTCCCGTGTCGCTGATCGGCACTTTTGCCCTGATGGCCTTGTTTGGCTTCACCATCAATACGCTCACTTTGCTGGCCTTGGTGTTGGCGATTGGATTGGTGGTAGACGATGCCATTGTGGTGCTGGAGAATATCTACCGGCATATTGAAGAGGGCAAAGCCCCGCTGGACGCGGCCATCATCGGGGCCAAAGAAATTGGCTTTGCTGTGGTGGCTATGACACTCACACTCGCAGCGGTGTACGCGCCCTTGGCCTTTGCGCCGGGGCGCACCGGGCGGCTGTTTACCGAGTTTGCCTTGGCTCTGGCTGGCTCGGTGGTGGTGTCGGGTTTTGTGGCTCTGACGCTCTCGCCCATGATGTGCTCCAAGCTGCTCAAGCACAACCCCAACCCCTGGTTTTTTGACCGCTGGATTGAACGCGGCCTCAACGCCTTGACGCGTGGCTACGGCAAGTTGCTGGGCTGGAGCCTCAAGGCGCGCTGGTTGGTGGTGCTGGTGATGATCGGCTCGGGTGTAGGCACCTGGGCGCTGCTGCAAGACATCAAACGCGAATTGGCTCCGATGGAAGACCGGGGCGTGATCCTTACGGTGATCAACGGCCCCGATGGTGCCACACTGGACTACACCTCCAAATACGCCGAGGCCATCGAGCGCATTGGCATGCAGTACAAAGAGTTTGACCGCATCTTCACCGTGGCGGGCAACCCGACAGTTGCGCAGGGCAATGTGTTTTACCGCGCCGTGCCCTGGGAGGAGCGCACTAAAAAGACTTACGAGATGGCGCGCGAAATGTCGGGCCGCATCAGCAGCTTGCCCGGCGTGACTGCTTTCCCCATCACCCCGCCGTCACTGGGCCAAGCCTTCCGCGAGCGACCGATCAACTACGTGATCGTCACCTCGGACAGCTACCAAAACTTAAGCCAGGTAGTGCGGGCCTTTCAGGACGAGCTGGCCAAAAACCCCGGCTTTGTGCAGGTAGACACCGATCTGCGTTTGAACAAACCCGAGATCAAAATGGAAGTGGACCGCGAGCGCGCCGCCGATATGGGCGTGAGTGTGGATGCCGTAGCCCGCGCCGTTGAGACTATGCTGGGCGGCAGAGCGGTGACGCGCTACAAGCGCGAAGGCGAGCAGTACGATGTGATTGTGCAAACCAGCACCGGCGACCGCGACACGCCCGACGATATTGAAAAAATATTTGTGCGTGGCCGCAATGAGGCGATGATCCCGCTGTCCTCCCTGGTCAAGCTGCGCGAGATCGTGGTGCCCCGCGAGCTGAACCACTTTGGCCAGCGCCGCTCGGCGGCCATCACCGCCAACCTCTCGCCCGACTATTCGCTGGGCAAGGCGCTGGAGTTCATGGACGCTACGGCGCAAAAGGTGCTCAAGCCCGGCTACGCCACTGACTTGAATGGCCAAAGCCGCGAGTTTAAAAAATCTTCTGGTTCGCTGGCCATTGTGTTTGCCATGGCCTTGCTGTTCATCTTCTTGGTGTTGGCCGCGCAGTTTGAGAGCTTTGTTGACCCCTTTGTCATCATGCTCTCGGTGCCCCTGTCGATGGTGGGCGCACTGGCCGCATTGCAGTGGAGCGGCGGCACGCTCAACGTATTCAGCCAAATCGGTTTGATCACTCTGGTGGGGCTGATCACCAAGCACGGCATTTTGATTGTAGAGTTTGCCAACAAGCTGCGCGAAGAGGGCGTAGACACCTGGACCGCCATCCAAAAATCCGCCACCCAGCGCCTGCGCCCGATCTTGATGACCACCGGAGCCATGGTGCTGGGCGCGTTGCCGCTCGCTTTGGCCACCGGCGCTGGCGCTGAGAGCCGTCAGCAAATTGGCTGGGTCATTGTGGGCGGTATGTCACTGGGTACCTTGCTCACCATTTTTGTGGTGCCGACCATGTACACCTTGCTGGCGCGCAAGAAAGCGCCGGGCGCGATCAAAACCGCCGTTCAAGATGCGCGTGCACCTGCTGCGCTGCACGGCGTTGTACCTGCCTTGGTGCCTGCAAACATCCTAGGCAAGTAACTCAGGTGAAGTATTTGCTACTGATGTAATAGCTGCTACCGCAATTTTCTATTGGGCTGCAGCCAGATTCGTATCTTAAAAAGAGCTAAAAATCGTGTTTTTCAGCCCTTTTTCGCGGCGCGAAGGCCGTTGGCGAGCCTGCGAAGACCACTAAATTATGCGAATTTGTGTACCTTGCTAGAACAAGAACAATTAACGTATTGTTTTGATTGGGCTGTAGTTAAATATCCCGTCAATTATTATTTTAATAGTGAAAAACTCGGTATATCTACTTTTATAAAGTGATGCCATTATGCGTACTTGTTAAAAGTCGCCTCACCCAAGCAGCCTCCGTTGCAGCGACTTTCCGCCCTGCAACCCCCCGTGCTCGCGCCAGAGCGCATGTCTATGGCACACGCTCTGGCGCGGGCCGCGAGGTCTGTGCGCTTGATTCTTCAAAAATAGGCAGAGGAGACCTGACGCGCCGCAGACTGCGCGCTACCAGCCCATTACAAATCACACAGAGCCAAAAAATCGGCATAAAAAAGGGCTGCGCAAGCGCAGCCCTTTTGCAGTACAAATTGCTATTTAATTGCAATAAGCAGGGGCGCCAGTGTAGGTTGGCGCAGTCGGTGTAGACCATGTGTTGACAGGTGTCACCGCGATATTGCACGAGGCATCTGTCACCAAATCAAACGCATGCCAGTTGAAGGTGCTGGTCGTCTCTCCGGCTGGCGGCGTAAACACGGTCAATGCGCCACGGATATTGAGCTCAACGCGCGCTGGAGACGCTGTCACCCCAGGGTTGCTACTGGTAGAGTAGTTACGAACCCAGTAGCGGTAGGTAGAGTTTTTGGCAACCCGGGCTATCGTGATGTATTCAGGGCCAAAGCTGGAAGTGTCGTCAACATCCAGATTCACGTAGGGCGCATTGCTCAGGGAGCCGCGACTGGAATAGTAAACTTCCTGCGCTGTGCCAGTGGCATTGGGCACCCAGATATGGGAGTCCAAGTCAGAGGGCTGAGCTCCCCAACTGAGCTTGATGGTTACGGCGGCTTGGGTTAATGTCAGGCAAGCGGTCACGGTTTGGTCAACGCTTGTGCTATTGATGCCCACAGTTGTTCCCACCAAGCCGTTTGAGCTAGCAGTCAGTGCCACGCGCGAGCTGGTTTTAACGGCGATACGGAACTTGCCAGCAGCATCCGAGACGGCACTGGAGGTACCTACATAGTCAATGCCTTCAGAAGATACGCGGGCTCCAACCACTGCGGTACCAGAAGCATTGACTACGCAACTGTTGATAAACACCGTTTGCACAACACGGTCTGCGTTCCAGGTACTGAAGTGCGTGACGGTGCCTTGGTAGTACGCAGTTGCGCCGCTACCTACCAAAGTGGCATTACCTTCCTGAACCCACTGGCCTGTGGTGGTGTTGAAGTGAAACAGCGGGATGGTTGCAGGCAGCGCCGCGCCACGCGTGACGGCCGGAATACGGATGGTGGCGCTTTGCCCGTCACGCAGATTCAAGGGCGCACCGGCAGCATCAGCGATGGTGACGTTCAGAGCACCAAAGGACTCAATAGGCGCTGCCGTCCCGTTGACCAGCGTAACCAGGCTGCCGGGCATCGTGTTGATGTTGGCTGCGGGGTTGATAGGTGTGAGATTGACTGTCACAGCGCCCTGAGCAGCAGAGCCGTCTGCGCGGCGCAGGCCATCTGTGGGTAGCGCCACGGCGGCAGTGCTACCAGCAACCGTCACCGTTTGCGCTGCGGTGCCAGTGAGTACTGTGCTTTGCGCAAATGCCAGCATGGTGGCGTTCACGAAGCTGCTGTCTCCGGTATTGTTCAAGTCGCTATTGACTTTGGTCTGCTCGGCGTAGCCGGCTTTCTTAAAACTTACCACTTGGGTGCCTGTTCCGACGGGCAAGGTATACACGCCCGTGGCGACAGTAAGGGTGGTTTGACCACCCGCAGTGACCTGCACACCTGCGATACCTGCGCCGCTGGCTGCATCGCTGACAGTGCCGCGCAGCGTGGCAGGCGGTGGGGCAGTGACAACGGACGGGGTGACAACAGGGGGTGTTGTCACTGGAGGTGTTACGGAGGTCGCGTCACCTCCACCTCCGCAAGCGACCAAAAAGGCGCAAGCGCCTCCCAAGGCCAAACGGCCGATCCAGTGATTGAATAGAGCATGTAGTTTCATTGTGTTCCTCTTGAAAGGGTATCGTTCATTTTTATGAGGCAGATAGTACTATCTGCCTCGGTTTGGAAGCTCTCGCTGGCGAAACGAGGCTTTCTCAACATAAGACGATGATAGTCGTATAAATTTGTGCAAAACAGCACAAAAAAATGCTATCCATACCTACTTCGTGATTTTTTACGGCAAATCGAATTCAAATTTAGACAGGCAGCAATGGTTAGACTTAATGACTCCAAGAATTAAGTGGGATCATCTTTAGACCGTGCAGACCCCACCACCACCCGCGCATGCCGCGCAAAGCTGATGTAGGCACTGGCCCAGTCCAGCAACACCACAAACCGGTTGCGAAAACCGATGAGAAAGTAGATGTGGGCGAACAGCCAAAACAGCCAGGCAAAGTAGCCGCTGAACTTGAAGTGCCCCAGCGGTGAGGCCAGGTCTACCACTGCTGCGTTGCGGCCAATGGTGGCCAGGTTGCCGTAGTCCATGTACCTGAAGGCCTGCGTGGGCTGGCCTTGGATGCGGCGCAGCAGGTTGGCAGCGGCGCAGCGGCCCATTTGCTTGGCGGCGGGGGACACGCCAGGCACGATGGTTTGCAAGCCTTTGTGATGGCTCATAGCGGCGGCCATGTCGCCCACCACCGAGATGTTGGCAAAACCGGGCACGGTTAAATCGCTTTGCACTACCACCCGGCCCGCGCGGTCTGTTTGGCAGCCTGTGCTGACGGCCAGTTGCTTTGCCAATGGCGAGGCGGCAACGCCTGCGGCCCACACTACAGTTTTGCTGGGGATGCGCTGAGTGTTGGCCACTTCTGAGGGCGTACTGCCAGCGGGTTTGCTGTTCGCAACCATCGTGCTAAGGCCATCTGCATCAATACCAGTCACCTTGCAGTTCAGCATCACCTGCACGCCCAGCTTGGTGAGCTGCTTCAAAGCCTTGTCGCTCAGGTCGGGCGGCATCGCTTGCAGCACACGCGCGCCGCCCTCTACCAGCAGCACGCGCGCGCTGGCAGGGTTGATGCGGCGAAACTCCCCCGGCAGGGTATGGCGGGCTATCTCGGCCATGGTGCCTGCCATCTCCACACCCGTGGGGCCTGCACCGATGACCACAAAGGTTAGCAAGGCTTCGCGCAGCGCCGGGTCAGCCTCGCGCTCAGCCGCTTCAAAGGCAAACAAAATGCGCTGGCGCAGCACCATCGCGTCCTGCAACGTCTTCAGGCCCGGGGCATGCTGCTCCCAAGCATCGTTGCCAAAATAGCTGTGCGTAGCGCCTGCGGCCACGATCAAATGGTCGTAGTGGATCGTGATGGGCTTGGCCTCTGCGCTTTCTAGCTGGATGGTTTGCGCGGTAGCGTCTATCGCCGTCACATCGCCCAGCAGTGTGGTGACGTTGCGCTGTTTGCGAAACAGGTTGCGAATCGGCGCGGCTATGGCCGGGGCTGCCAGCCCGGCGGTGGCTACTTGGTAGAGCAGGGGCTGGAACAGGTGATGGTTGCTGCGGTCTATCAAGGTAATGTTTACCTCGGCTCTGCGCAGGGCTTTGGCCGCTTCCAATCCCCCAAAGCCGCAGCCGATAATGACGACGTGTGTCTTCTTGCTATTGTCCATGGCGTTATTATGGGGACATCACAGACCAAGCGGCTTGCCCTTGGCTGATAACTTAGCTGATAACTCGCCTGATAACTCAAATTTCTCCACCATGCGCCTCTCCGTACTAGACCAATCCGTCGCCGCCACTGGCCGCCCACAAGCCGACAGCATTCGCCAAACCTTGGCCTTAGCCGAGCACTGCGAGGCGCTGGGCTACCACCGCTTTTGGGTGAGCGAGCACCACAGCCACCCCAGCATTGTGGGCACCGCGCCCGAGGTGCTACTGGCCGCCATTGCCGCGCGCACCGAGCGCATCCGCCTAGGCAGTGCGGGTGTGATGCTGCCGCACTACGCACCACTCAAAGTGGCCGAGCAGTTCAAGGTGCTGGACGCGCTGGCCCCTGGGCGCATTGACTTGGGCGTAGGCCGCGCACCGGGCAGCGACCAGCGCACCTCGACCCTGCTGAACCCTGACATGCGCGCAAGCGACAACTTTCCCCAGCAAGTACTGGAGCTGCAAGCCTGGGTGCAAGAGGGTGCCAGTTTGCCCGACGGTGCCAAGGTAGACGGCCTGCCCATGGGCCACCCCGGCCACGGCGTGCACGCCTACCCACAAGGCAGCACCGCGCCCGCAGTGTGGATGCTGGGCTCAAGCGACTACGGCGCGCAACTGGCCGCCCACCTGGGCCTGCCTTACGCCTTTGCCCACTTCATCACCGACGGGCAGGGTGCAGACCAAGCCCTGGACATGTACCGCAGCACCTTCAAACCCAGCGCCCTCACGCCCAAGCCGCACGCCGCCATTTGCGTATGGGCACTGGCCGCTGACACCGAAGAGCAGGCCTGGCAGATGTTCAAACCCCGCGAGCGCTGGAAGATGGACCGCAACCTGGGCCACATCGGCGCGCTGCTGTCGCAAGACGAGGCTGACCGTGACTACAGCCCCGCTGAATTGCCCCGCCTGAATGCCCTGCGCAAAAACGCGCTGGTAGGCACGGGCGTACAGGTAGCCGAGAAGCTGCGCGCATTGGGCGCAGCACTGGAAGTGGACGAAATAGCTGTGATCACCTGGACGCACGATGCCGCCGCGCAAAAGCGCTCGTATGAGCTATTGGCGCAAGAGTTAATAGGCAAATAGGCCTGTAGCCCTATAGAATATTGCGGGAGCAGCTACTAAATATATAGTGCTTAGAAATACACCATGCGCTCGCACCACATTGAAACCCACCGCGCCCACCGCATTGGCTGGTTGCGCGCTTCGGTCTTGGGGGCGAACGACGGTGTGGTGTCGGTGGCGAGCCTCGTAGTAGGCGTAGCCGCCAGCGGCGCGGCGCAACAAACCATTTTGTTCACCGGTATTGCGGGCCTGGTGGCGGGGGCTATGTCCATGGCGGCGGGCGAGTATGTGTCAGTGCAGTCGCAGGCCGACACCGAAGAGGCCGATCTCGCATGCGAGCGCGCCGAGCTGGCTGCCGACCCGGCGCATGAGCTGGACGAGCTAGCCGCCATCTACCAAGGCCGTGGACTGGACGAACCTCTAGCCTACCAAGTGGCCGAAAAATTGATGCAGGTAGACCCGATAGCAGCCCACGCCAGAGACGAGCTGGGCATCACCGACACCCTGCGCGCGCGCCCCTTGCAAGCGGCCTTGGCGTCTGCTGCCGCGTTTGCGGGTGGAGCCGTGTTGCCGATAGCAGCCGTGTTGCTCGCGCCTGCCGCGCAGGTGGGTATTGCGGCTACTGTCACCACTCTGGTCGTACTCGCTGCATTGGGGGCGCTGGCGGCGTATGCGGGCGGTGCGTCTTTGCTCAAGGGCGCAATGCGCGTGGTGTTTTGGGGCGCGCTGGCCATGGGTATCACTGCGGGAGTAGGGCGGCTGTTTGGGGCGAGTGTCTAAGAGGCGACACGCGGGCTTCGGGTTTCCCTAATGGTCAGCGGCGCATGGCATGGCCACAATCTCTCGAACAACCAACTAAAAGAAAGACAAACCCATGCAAACCCTCAGTACCCCCATCACCCCCGTAGCCGACTCCATCCAGCGCCTCAGTACCCAGTGCGGCTGCGACACCCCACGCCGGGGTTTTCTCAGCAGCATGTTGGCCCTAGGTGCCAGCGCCGCCTTGCCAGGTTGCGCCACACCCGGCGGTGCCAACGCGATGCAAAACCGCATTGACACGCACCACCACCTGTTCTCCCCCGCCTACGTGGCCGAGCTGGCCAAGGTCAACCAGGCCCCACCCATCGTGCGCAACTGGTCGGTAGCGCGCACGCTGGACGACATGAACAAGGCCGGCGTGGCTACCTCCATGCTGTCGGTCACCACGCCGCAGGTGGGCTTTACCGATGCCGCCAACGCCGCGCGCATTGCCCGCGAGAGCAACGAATGGACGGCGCGCCTGGCGCAAGACAACAAGGGCCGCTTCGGGTCGTTCGCCATGCTGCCCATGCAAACCACCGACGGCGCGCTGCGCGAGCTAGCTTACGCGCTAGATGTACTCAAGGCCGACGGCATCGGCCTGCTCACCAGCTACGAAGACAAGTGGCTGGGTCACCCCAGCTTTGCCCCTGTAATGGACGAGCTGAATCGCCGCAAAGCCGTGCTCTACACCCACCCCACCGCTGCCGCATGCTGCCGCAACCTGGTAGCCGACGTGCCTACCACCGTCATCGAGTTTGGCACCGACACCACCCGCACCATCACCGACATCGTCTTCTCCGGCACCGCCGCGCGTTGCCCCGACATCAACTTCATCTTCTCGCACGCAGGCGGCACCTTGCCCTTCCTCACCGAGCGTTTGGTCAGAATGCCGCTACTTGACCCCAAACTCGCACCGCGTGTACCCAAAGGCGTGTTGCATGAGCTGAAGCGCTTTTATTACGACACGGCGTGGTCGGCGCACCCTGGGGCATTGGCATCGCTGACCAAGCTGGTCGATGTGTCGCAGATTTTGTTTGGCTCGGACTATCCTTATCGCACGGGGGAAGACAACGTGAAGGGCTTGATCGACTACGGTTTCTCTAGCGCGGATTTGCGTGCGATTGGGCGGGAGAATGCGCTGCGCTTGTTGCCGCGTTGGAAGGCTTGAGTCGCGGTTGACTTGTAGTCATTGCGGCCAGTTGCCTGTGGCTGTGCTCGCTCTGGCAATCTGCGATTGATTGCCTGCGGCTGGCTGTGTTCGCCCCGGCACTTGGTGTGCACAGCTCCGCGGCTGTCCCCCGGCCTGCGGCCTCATCCTTTATGCCGCTGCGCTGTGCACACCAAGCGCCAGGGCTGCGTACTAGTTTAGTTGGGGTGCAACGCTGGATCGCACACTACTTCGCGAGAGCGGGCCGATGGTGTACTCAGCGTAGCGGCATAAAGGAGGAGCTGTCGGCCCTAGGCCGACGCGGGGGACAGCCGCGTAGCTGAGTACGCCACCGGCCTGCTCCTGTACAAGAGCAAGTTAGTCTAATCTTTTGGTCAATGAATAAAGTAGATAAAATCGCACCGTAGACGAACATAATATAGCGTAAGCAGCTACAAAATCCATAGTAAACAGAAAGACCAAAACCATGTTTGAAACCACCATCGCAGGCAGCCTGCCCAAACCCGCCTGGCTGTCGGAGACCCAAAAGCTTTGGCCGCAATGGAAGGCCGCGGGTGCAGAGCTGGCGCAGGCCAAGCTGGATGCTACGCTCTTGTGGATCAAGGCGCAGGAAGACGCGGGTCTGGACATCATTGGCGACGGCGAGCAGTCGCGCCAGCATTTTGTGCATGGCTTTTTAGAGCAGGTGGAGGGCATTGACTTTGAGCACAAAGTGACCATGGGCATCCGCGACAACCGCTACGACGCGCAGGTGCCGCAAGTTATTTCTGCACTCAAACTCAAAGGCCGCGTACACGGCACCGAGGCGCGCTTTTTGCGTGCGCACACCAAAAAGAAAATCAAGTTCACCATGCCCGGCCCCATGACCATTGTCGACACCGTGGCCGACCGCTTCTACGGCGACAAGGTGAAGATGGCCTACGCCTTTGCCGAGCTGCTTAACCAGGAGGCGCTGGCCCTGCAGGCCGAGGGTGTGGACATCATCCAGTTTGACGAACCGGCTTTCAACGTCTATATGAAAGACGCAGCCGACTGGGGCGTGAAGGCGCTAGAGATTGCCGCACGTGGCCTGACCTGTACCACGGCAGTGCACATCTGCTACGGCTACGGCATCAAGGCTAACGACGACTGGAAGAACACCCTGGGCGACCAGTGGCGGCAGTATGCCGATGTGTTCCCGGCGCTCGCTAAAAGCAGCATCAAGCAAGTGAGCCTGGAGTGCTTCCAAAGCCATGTGCCACCCGACTTGATGAAACTGCTGGCAGGCAAAGACGTGATGGTCGGCGTGATCAATGTCGCCAGCGACGTGATCGAAACCCCCGAGCAAATTGCCGACACCATCGGCACCGCGCTGCAATACGTGCCTAAAGACAAGCTCTTCCCCTGCACCAACTGCGGCCTGGCCCCCATGAGTCGCGAGGTGGCCATGAAGAAGCTGCAAGCGCTGGGCCTTGGTGCAGCGCTGGCACGGAGCCGCTATGCCTGATGTTTGGGGTAGGCTGAGGGTTTTAGGTAACGCAAAAAACGCAAAAAATTCGCGAAAAGCGCAAAATTGGAAATGACTATGTCTGTCTTAACCGAACCGTTTTCTAATGCTGCCTCAGTTGAGCGGCGTGCAGATGCCATTGAGTCGGTGCTGCACGCGAGCGGCATGGAGCCAGCGGCGTTTATCGACCAAGCCAACCATTTGTATGAGGAAACTTGGCTGCCACACAACGGCGCGCGCGTAGTAGCCAAGGCGTGGACAGATGCAGCGTTCAAAGAGCGTCTGCTCGCCAACGGCAAAAGCGCCGTCGCCGAGCTGGGCCTGGACATGCCGCGCCACCACCGCCATTTGGTAGCCCTGCAAAACACCGCCAGTGTGCATAACGTGATCTGCTGCACCCTGTGTTCGTGCACTGCATTCACCATCATCGGCCTGCCGCCCGATTGGTACAAAGACCTGGAGTACCGTGCCCGTGTGGTGCGTGAGTCGCGCTCCGTGCTGCGCGAGATGGGGCTGGACTTGCCACCTGAGATGGAGATTCGCGTATGGGACACCACCGCCGATACCCGCTACATGGTGCTGCCGGTACAGCCGCCACACACGCTGGGTTGGTCTGAAGACAAACTCGCTGCACTGGTTTCGCAAGACGCGATGATCGGTGTCGCGCGGCTTTGAGCGCGAGCTCATTTTTCACTACGCCGTAGCTTCATCACGCAGTAGCTTTCTCACGGCATTCAACACAAGGAGCCTCACCATGGACGGCATGCACGATTTGGGCGGCAAACAAGGCTTTGGCCGCGTGCGCTACGCGCCCCAGGCCCCCGTCTTCCACGCCGCGTGGGAGCGGCGCGTCAACGCCATGTATTCGCTGGCCGTCAAGCAGGGCGTGTTCAACATGGATGAGTACCGCCACGCCATCGAACGCATGGAGCCGCGCCACTACCTGGCCGCAGGCTACTACGAACGCACGCTCACTAGCTTGGCTACTTTATGTGTGGAAAAAGGCTTAACAACGCAGGCCGAGCTGGAGCGCATGGCGGGCGGCACTTTCCCCTTGGCATCGCCCAGCGCAGCAGGCCGATCCAACGTAGCTGAGAGGCAAAGCTTCAAACCCGGCGACACCGTGCAGGTGCGCACCGACCACGTCCCTGGCCACCACCGCTTGCCTGCCTACATTCGCGGAAAAACTGGCGTGGTGGTAGGCGTGTCGCCCGTCTATCCCTTCCCCGACGCGCATGCCCACGGCGTGCAGGCAGAGGACGAGCCTACCTACGATGTGCGCTTTAGCACCAGCGATCTGTGGCCAGCCTCGGCAGACAAGGCCTCTGTGCACGTTGGCGTTTTCCAGAGCTACCTTGAACGCGCTGGCGCGTGACAAAGCGCCACGCGGCTTGAAAAATCCAGGTCTGCAAAATCAAACAATTCAACCCAGCCTGATACATCCAGAGAGTCACCATGTCTGATCACCAGCAGCCTCATCCCCCCACCGACTGGAAGCATGACGGCGTGCGTGTAGTTCCCGCAGGCCAGCTCGACAGCAACGTGCCCTCCACCCCCGGCATGCAGCGCAAAGCCGCTATCAATTTTGCAAGAGTAGGGGCAGAAAAGCTCTGGGCAGGCACCGTCCACATCCACCCCAACGCCAAAACCGGCGCGCACCACCACGGCCACCTGGAGAGCGTGATCTACGTCGTCAAAGGCCGCGCCCGCATGCGCTGGGGCGAGCAGCTAGAGTTCACCGCCGAGGCAGGCCCCGGCGACTTCATTTACGTGCCGCCCTACGTGCCCCACCAAGAGATCAACGCCAGCGCCACCGAGACGCTGGAGTGCGTGCTCTGCCGCAGCGACGGCCAAGCCATCGCTGTGAACCTGCCCATCACCCCGATAGAAAAACCCGAGACGGTGCTGTGGATAGATCCTACGCATCCACATGGGGGTGTGTAGCTCTGGGCGAACGGAGCGAGGTGAGCCGCACTAACCGCGTCGCACTTTCACAAGCACACCCCCCAGCCGTTTACCCGCATCCGTAAATTTCCACCACACCAGTGCCTCACCCGTATCAAGGTAATGCTTGGCCGCCATCAGCGTGTACAGAGCGCAAGGGTCATGTCGCTGGCCCATAGGCGTGGTGAGGCGCAGATAGGTGGCCAGAGGGTCACGGGTTGCCAGCTCGGTTGGGCTGTGGATACCCAGGCCGCGCAAGTCATCTGCAATGGCCGTGCCGATATTGGGCAGATCTTCCAAATTGGCTGTTGCGCTGATTTTCTTAGGTAATTTAGCTCTCTAGCCCAGTGGAATATTGCGGGAGCAGCTACTAAATATGTAGTGTATACAATATAAATTCAGATTATACGGTCAGAAAAAAATGACTTTTCAGCTGTTTCAAAGCAAACGAATTTATCTATAGACGCCAGACAATAAACCACCTGACCGCGTGTCAAGTGAACTTCGAAATTATGAAAGAAGTAACAGCTTTAGTCGCTTAGAAATTCAGTACTCGCTATGACAACAACAGAGAGCCAGATCGAGCTCGATCTCACTGCCAAACTGGCCGATCTCAAATACACACATCGCCCTGATATCCGTGATCGCGAATCGCTGAAACAGAACTTCCGCAAGCAGTTTGAAGACCTCAACCGTGTCGTAACGGATGTGGAGTTCAAACGGCTGATGGAACAACGGGTCACGGACGATGTATTCGCCGCATCCAAACACCGACGCGAACGCAATAGTTTCGAGCGCGATGACGTGTAGAAAACTTAGGCGGAGATTACAAAGCCAAACTGAACAATTTGTTTATAGGCTCCGCGACTACTGATTTCACGCTGGCTCGGGCCATACGATCATGGTCACTGACCAATCAAAATGTGCGAGAGGTTCAAGCGCGTGTAGATCAACAGAGGCTCGATTATCTTGAACAACTTTTGCAGGGTGTCGGATGGTCTTTAGCTGATGCAACGGTACTGGCACGTTGGTTATATTGTGCGTTCATTGGCTATGCCACTCTAGAGGGGCCACCAGTCACCGTGCAACAACTAAAGTTGGTTCTGGCAATTTTAATTCCTCGGTAGTTGTTTTCACTTCATGAGCTTTTTCGCTGCAAGTTAAAGAGTTGCTTACGCCCTATTGACAAGGACTATGGGCATATTTAGCGGGTAAAACGGAGGCTGAATTTGTTTTTAATCTGCCACGAACGATGCGGCTAGTGCAGCGGTGATGGAGCGTGGTTAGGATGAAAAATTCTGAGGAAGGCGCGCTCACGGTCTCAAGATTGCTACCTAGGTATTCGCGTGTTTTCTCGGAATTTTTTGCAGCACAACTTCCTCCAGTGCCGCTTGCCAGCCCACTATTGCTAGTAATTTAGTAGCTGCTTACGCTATATTTTATTGGGCTACAGGCCGTATTCACGCGTAGTCACTCACCGGAATGCAAGAGCACATCAAATTGCGGTCACCGTATACGTTGTCCAGCCGTCCCACGGGGGGCCAATACTTGGCGTGCTGGGTTTTGCTGAGTGTCGCTGCGCCTACCTCGCGTGAGTAGGGGTGCGGCCAGTCGGCTTTGATCAAACTCACGGCGGTGTGGGGTGCGTGCTTCAAAGGATTGTCGTCCTGCGGCCAGATACCGTTTTCTATCTGCGCTATCTCGGCGCGGATGGCGATCATGGCGTTGATGAAGCGGTCTAGTTCTTCCAGGTGCTCGCTCTCGGTGGGCTCTACCATCAGCGTGCCGGGCACTGGGAAGCTGAGAGTAGGGGCGTGAAATCCGTAGTCGATCAGGCGCTTGGCGATGTCTTCGGCCGTTACGCCGGTGCTGTCCTTGAGCGGGCGCACGTCCAAAATGCATTCGTGGGCGACGTAGCCTTGTTCGCTGGCGTAGAGGGTGGGGTAGTGCGGGGCCAGGCGTTTGCTGATGTAGTTGGCGCTGAGGATGGCTATTTCTGTGGCCTGCTGCAGGCCGTGTGCGCCCATCATGCGGCAGTACATCCAGCTGATGGGCAATACTGCGGCGTTGCCCAAAGGTGCTGCTGAGATGGCACCTACGCGCTTGCCCTCACCCCGGCCCACTCCCGCGGGCGGGCGAGGGAGTGGAGAAAGGGATGCGGCATCGCCCGTGGCATGCCCGGGCAAGTACGGCACCAGGTCGGCCACTACGCACACGGGGCCTACGCCGGGGCCGCCGCCGCCGTGGGGGATGCAGAAGGTTTTGTGCAGGTTCAGGTGGCTTACGTCGCCGCCAAATTCGCCGGGCGCGGCCACGCCGACCAGGGCGTTCATGTTGGCACCGTCTACGTAGACGCGGCCGCCGTGCTGGTGCACCAGCGTGCAGAGTTCTTTGACGCTGGTTTCAAACACGCCGTGGGTGCTGGGGTAGGTGATCATCACGGCGGCTAATTTTTCGCTGTGCTGCTCGCACTTGGCTTGCATATCCTGCATGTCGATGTTGCCCATCGCGTCGCAGGCGGTGACCACTACCGTCATGCCCACCATCTGGGCGCTGGCGGGGTTGGTGCCGTGGGCGCTGCTGGA
>JANMTF010000262.1:0-24955 GCA_031390175.1 Polaromonas sp. | reverse complement strand
CGCCATGTTCATCACCGTGCGGCCACCGGGCACGCGCAGGCGGCTGATGGCAAAGGCGGCTGTAGTGGCGATGAACAAGGTCAGCCCACCTACGGCAAACGCGATGATGAACGAGTTGCCCATCTGCACCCAAAAATGGTCCAGATAAAAATGCTTTTGCCCAAACACAAAGGCAAAGTTAGACAGCGTAGGCTCTTTGGGCCACAGCCGCCCCGATGTTGCCGAGTCTTTGGAGGAGATGGCAAACAAAAACATGTGGTAGATCGGAATCATCGTCCACACCAATACCGGGATGCCGATCAGCAGCAGGCGCGCCTCGGCGGACACTTTGCGCCAAGACCATTTTTTGGAGCTGATCATTTGGACAACCGCTTCATCATGAAGAACACCAAAGGCAGCACCAGAGGCATGGCCACCACAATCGAGACCATGGACAAATCTACCTGGTCAAGCCGCAGGTAGCGTATGCCCAGCGTGGCCAACACATGGGTTAAGTCTGCCGGACCACCGCCGGTGAGCAGGTACACACTGTTGAAGTCGCCCAGCGTCCAGATCATGGACAAAATGGTGGAGGTAAGGTACATGGTCTTCATCGACGGCCAGGTGATGAACTTGAACTTTTGCCAGCGCGTGGCACCATCGACTGAGGCGGCCTCATACTGCTCGGCGGGAATGGCCAAGCGGGCGGCTACCAAAATCAAGGTCCAGAACGGCAAGGACTTCCAGATGTGCATCACCATCGACAGGCTGAGGGCCAGTGTCGGGTCGTTGAGCCAATTGGGGCCGTCCATGCCGGTGAATTTAAAAATCAGCGTATTGATCACGCCCCACTCCGGGTTGAGCATAAAGCGCACCGAGAGGATGGTGGGAATCGAGGGTACGGCCCAGGGCAGGATAAACAGGGCGGCCAGCCACTTGATCCACCAGCGGGTTTGCACAAAAAAACCGCTTAAAAACAGGGCCAGCCCCATTTTGACATTGATCGCCACCACCAAGAACACGATCGTGTTGATGACGGTGCGAAAGAAGATCGGGTCTTCAAACAGCTTGACATAGCTTTGCGGATGGCGCGCCAGCCACAAGCCATAGCCTACCGGGTACAGCACAAAGACCAGAAATATCAGCAGATAGGGAACCACAAACACCCGGCCCCAGAACTGGTAAGAGTTCTGGGCGGGTTTGGGCTGCACCAATGGCAGGGTAGTCATGGGTGCAGCACCACTCAACGTTAGCGTAGGTTATTTGGCAACAGTTTTGATGCGCTCGATCATTTCATCGACCGCTTTGTCCGTTGTCCACTTTTCGCTGACGACACGGTTCATGGCCTTGGCCCAGACGTTTTCGTTATTCAGCACCGTGAACTTGTAGTTCTTGGTGAATTCAAAGTTAACGGTGCCTGCGGCGTACTGGTCACGTACCGAGCGGCGGTGCGGGTCGCCATCCCAGAAGCTGCTGGTCTGCGCCACTTTGGTGACGGGGAACCAGCGGCCGAGCGAGCCCTCCACATACGGGGTCAAGTTCTCTTCTTGCATCAAGAAACTGACAAACTCTTTGGCGCGGGCTTTGTTTTTGGCATCTTTGAAAACCACACCCGTTTTAACCGCTGAGCGGTAGATCATCTTGCTGCCGTCAGGCTTGCTGGGGAAGCCTGCCGTCACGATGTTTTTCTCGTAATTGACCTTGGCAGTCGCGCGCTGCTCTGGTGTGAGCGCGGGGTTGTTGGCATCGTCCAGCCACTTGGCCGCAATCGAGATGGTCGCGTTGTGCGTCATTAGCGTCGTCTTGTTGTGGAAGGCGACGTTGTTGTCTGGGTCTTTCCAGCTGGTGGAGGATGGTGGCGAGCAACCGCGCGTGTACAGGCTGGTGTAATCGTTCATCGCAGCAATCAAACCTGCGCGCACCTTGGGGTCATCCACCAGCACGGCACCGGTATCGCTCACAATTTTCACATTGTGCGCGTCGGCAAAGGTGAGGAAGGAGAAGAAGGAATCAGTAGAGTCCACGCCCATGGGGTTGCCAATACCAAAGGTGCGGTTGCCCGATTTAGAGCGGTGGGCTGTTTGGGCTTTGTCGCACCAGAAAGTCCAGTACTCTTTCCAGGTTTTGGGGATGTCAGCCTCGCTGATGCCCGCCTCGGCCAGCATATCGCGCCAGTACTCAATATGCATCGTCTGCTGTTTGAGCGGGAAGGCGTAGTAGGCGCGGTTCTTGGTTTTGTCGTTATACAGACTGGTGGTTTCCACCGTTTGCGGTGCAAAACGTGCACGCATCGGGTTGATCACACTGCTGATGTCTTCCAACTTGTCGTCATACGCCCATTTAGCCGTGACCTGAAAGTCAAAGGAATCGCCATAAGCTACGTCGGGTGGTGTACCCGAATCGAGCGCTGCCACGGTCTTGGGAATCATGTCCTGGATCGGGTACTGCGAGAGTTCGATTTTGACGTTCTTGTTTTTATCTTCGTATTTTTTAATCGCTTCAAACAAGGCCTTGTCTTCCTGCGGATAAAAGCCCTTAACCCACCAGACGGTGAGTTTTTCTTGCGCCATGGCTTGGCCTGAGGCGATCAGGCCTGCTGCAAACAATGCAGCAGAAAGTACAGATTTCAGTTTCATACCACTAACTCCTTCACGTTGAAAAAAATAGTTCTCAGCAATAAAATTACTGCGCTCCGATGTTGCGACACTCTGGCACGGGTGTGCGTAGGGGTTTGCCCGAAAAATGGAGGGCCAAATTGTCAAAAGCCAAATCGGCCATGGCGTTGCGCGTCTGGGTCGTGGCACTGCCGATATGCGGCGTGAGCACCACTCTAGGGTTTGTACGCAGGACCTCGGGCACGCTGGGCTCGGCTTCAAACACATCGAGCCCGGCACCGGCGATCACGCCGCGTTGTAACGCGTCTATCAGCGCGGCTTCATCCACCACCGAACCGCGCGCCACGTTAATGAGATAGCCCTGTGGGCCTAGTGCTTTGAGCACCGCCGCATTGATCATCTTGCGTGTGGCCGCACCACCGGGTGTGATGACGACTAAAAAGTCTACTTGCGTGGCCAAGGCCTCTACGCTGGCCACAAAGGTAAAGGGCAGCGCAGGCTTGGCGCTGCGGGCGGTGTAGCTGATGGGCATGTCAAAGGCCTGCGCACGGCGTGCAATGGTCTGGCCAATGCGCCCCATACCCACAATCCCCACACGCGCACCCGACATCTTGCGACCCAGAGGCATGGGGCCTTTGAGCCAATGCTCGCTACGCACATGCTGGTCGGCCTGCACGATGTTGCGCGACACCGCCAGCATGAGCGCCAGCGCCAAGTCGGCCACTTCGTCATTGAGCACATCGGGCGTGTGTGTGACCTTGGCACCGTGGGCGATGGCGGCGGGTACATCGACACCGTCGTAGCCCACACCGAAGATGGATACCAGGCGCAGCGCGGGCAACTGCGCTATCAAGCTGGCGGGCACCTTGGACTCGCCGCCCCCGGCGATGGCCTGGATACTGCCACTGACCTTGGCAAAGGCCGCAGGGTCGGTCTCGTGCAAGCGGTCATGCACGGTAAATGCCTGGTTGAGCTTTTCGGTGTAGTAGGGCGAAAACTTCGCTACTTGCAAAATAGAGGGTTTGGTCATGGTCTAAAAATTACGAACGGAATACAAGAGTGTTTAGGCAGCCCGCAGCATGGACGCCGGTTGGTTCAATTTAGGCAGACGGCGGCGCGAGCCCAGCACCAGCTCGATGTCTTGGTGCGCGCCATCAATCAGCACCACGATGGCCCGTTCCGCCCGCGCCGGGTTGCGTGCAATCACGGCATCCAGCACCTCACGGTGCAGGGGCAGGGAGTTGCGCGTGCCGTCTTTGCGGCTGGTGGATATCTCAAAGCTGGTGCGCAGCAGGGCGCTGAGCGCCTTGCTCATCTGCACCAGCATGCGGTTACGGCAGGCCTTGAGCAGGCCTTGGTGGAAACGCAGATCAAAAGTCACGTAATCGCCGCCGTCGAGCACCGCGCGGCGCATGCCCGCATAGGCGGCTTCAATCTCGGCAATGTCCTGGGCTGTAGCGCGCTCGGCGGCCAGTCGCACAGCGGCGGGTTCCACCACGCGGCGCAGGTCTTGCAGGTCGCGCAAAAACTCGGGCGTGAGGCCAGCTTTGGCGTGCCAGGTGATCACATCGGGGTCAAACCAGTTCCAGGCATCGGAGGCCAGCACGCGCGTACCCACCTTGGGGCCGGTGCTGACCAGGCCCTTGGCGATCAAGGATTTAACTGCCTCACGCACCACCGTGCGGCTCACGCCCAGCTCAGTGCACAGCGCGGGCTCGGGCGGTAAACTGGCACCCACGGCATACTGGCCCGAGACGATGGCTTCGCCTAGCAGGTCAACGGTATTGCCGTGTACATTTTTGATCATGGTTTGTACGGATGGGTAAGCGCCCAATGGTATGACGATAATACCTTATACAAATCAGGACTTACCCGCATGGCTGTGCGGATTGGCTACCATCACATCCAATCATCATGACCCTCAACAAAGGAAACGCTATGACCACCAAGAAAAAACCCGAAGACCTGCGCAGCCAACAATGGTTTGGCCGCCAAGACCGCGACGGCTTTGCCTACCGCAGCTGGGTCAAGGGCAAAGGCGTGCCGCATGACCAGTTTGATGGCCGCCCGGTGATCGGCATCTGCAACACCTTCAGCGAGCTCACGCCCTGCAACAGCCACTTTCGCACCCTGGCCGAGCAGGTAAAGATTGGCGTGTACGAGGCGGGCGGTTTCCCCCTCGAATTCCCGGTGATGAGCCTGGGCGAAACGCTCTTGCGCCCCACCGCCATGCTGTACCGCAACCTGGCCAGTATGGACGTAGAAGAGAGCATTCGCGGCAACCCGATTGATGGCGTGGTGCTGCTGATGGGCTGCGACAAAACCACGCCCTCCCTGGTGATGGGCGCGGCCAGTGTGGACCTGCCCACCATTGGCGTGAGCGGTGGCCCGATGCTGAGCGGCAAATGGCGCGGCCAGGAGCTGGGCAGCGGCACCGGGGTGTGGAGTATGAGCGAGCAGGTGCGCGCAGGCACGCTCAAACTGGCCGACTTTTTTGAGGCCGAGAGCTGCATGCACCGCAGCCACGGCCACTGCATGACCATGGGCACCGCCAGCACCATGGCCAGCATGGTCGAGGCTCTGGGCATCGGCCTGCCGGGCAATGCCGCCTATCCCGCCGTAGATGGCAGGCGCAACGTGCTGGCCCGCATGGCCGGGCGGCGCATTGTAGATATGGTGCATGAAGACCTAGTGCTGTCCAAAATTCTCAAACGCGAGGCCTTTGAAAACGCCATCAAAACGCTGGCTGCGATTGGCGGCTCGACCAACGCCGTCATCCACCTGCTGGCGATTGCCGGGCGCGTGGGCATTGACCTGAAACTGGAAGACTTCGACAAACTTGCCTCTGAGTTGCCCTGCCTGGTCAACCTGCAGCCCAGTGGCAAATTTTTGATGGAAGATTTTTGCTACGCTGGTGGTCTGCCCGTGGTGATGAAGGAGATCGCCCACCTGCTGCACACCAGCCACATCACCGCCAGCGGACTCACGGTGGGTGAGAGCATTGCGGATGCGCAAAACTACAACACGGAGGTTATCAAACCCTTCAAAGAGCCTTTCAAAGCCAACGCCGGTATTGCCGTGCTGCGCGGCAACTTGGCACCGCGCGGTGCAGTCATCAAGCCCAGTGCCGCCACCCCCGAGCTGATGGTGCACAAAGGCCGCGCGGTGGTGTTTGAAGACATTGAGGACTTCCACAAACGCATCGACGACGAAACCCTGGACATTGACGAAACCTGCGTCATGGTGCTGAAAAACTGCGGCCCCAAGGGCTACCCCGGCATGGCCGAGGTGGGCAATATGCCGCTGCCGCCCAAGGTGCTGCGGAGGGGCATTACCGACATGGTGCGCATCAGCGATGCCCGCATGAGCGGCACCGCCTACGGCACCACCGTGCTGCATACGGCGCCTGAGGCCGCAGCGGGTGGCCCACTGGCCATCGTGCAAAACGGTGACATCGTGGAGCTGAACGTGCCCAAGCGCTTGTTGCATCTGCATATCAGCGATGAAGAGATGGCGCGCCGCCTGGCATCATGGACACCGCCCAAGCCGCCGATGGACTCGGGCTACTGGAAGCTGTATATCGACAACGTCAACCAGGCCGATGAGGGTGTGGATTTGGGGTTTTTGCGCGGCAAGCGGGGGAGTGCTGTGCCGCGTGATAACCATTGAGGGTGCACGCTACCCGAGTTTGCCATGCTTTGATCTATGGTCGCTAAGAAATACGACATCGTCGCCATGGGCGAGGGGATGGTGGAATTTAACCAGACCACTCCTGGTCAGCCGCACTACCTGCAAGGCTTTGGCGGCGACACCAGCAATGCCATCGTTGCCGCTGCGCGCGCGGGAGCGCGGACCGCCTATGTGAGCGCTGTGGGCGACGAGAGCTTTGGTCACATGCTGCTGGACTTATGGCGGCACGAACAGATAGACACCAGCGCGGTAGCCCTGGACAGCGCTGCACCCACCGGCATTTACTTCGTCACCCACGGCCCATTGGGCCACGAGTTCAGCTACCGCCGTGCAGGTTCTGCTGCCGCGCAAATGGCATTGAACCCGGCGCAACGCGATGCCTTGTCTGCCACCCGCATGCTGCACCTGTCGGGCATCTCGCTGGCCATCTCGCCCCATGCGCGCACGCAGTGCCTCGAAGCTATCCACATTGCCAAAACGGCGGGAGCTCAAATTTGCTTTGACTCCAACCTGCGCCTGAAACTGTGGCCACTGGATACGGCCCGCGCTGCCATGCAAGAGGTGATTGCGCAAACCGATATTTTTCTGCCCAGTCTGGACGACGTGATGGCTCTGAGTGGCCTGCAAGAACCCGAAGATATTGTGCAGTGGAGCCATTCGTTGGGTGCCAAAACGGTGGTACTCAAACTGGGCACACTAGGTGTGTGGGTCAGCCACCAAGGCAATCAGCACCGCATACCCGCATTGCGCGTGCACGCAGTAGATGCCACCGGCGCTGGCGACTGCTTTGCCGGCAATCTGCTGGCGCGCATTTGCCTGGGCGATGGCGTGCTACAGGCTGCAGGTTACGCCAACGCCGCCGCCGCGTTGGCGGTGCAGGGCTTTGGCGCTGTAGCACCGCTGCCTCGGCCCGAGGCGGTCAACGCCATAATACGGCCATGACCACCTTACAAGACAGCCCCTTTATTGCCGTAGACTGGGGCACCTCCACCTTCAGAGCTGCATTGATCGCGCACGACGGCGAAATCATGGACGAGCTGGCTGAGCCGCGCGGGATTTTGAGCTTCAAGCAAGGCGAATTTGCTAACTATTTGATAGCTACCTGCGCACGTTTTACCCAGGCTGGTGGACGATTTTTCTTGTTATCAGGCATGATCGGCAGCAAAAACGGCCTGGCCGAAATACCCTACTGCCCCTGCCCTGCCACTGCAGGCCATTTGGCCCTGAGGGTGGGCTGGGCGGTGAAAGACCGCGTCGCCATCGTACCCGGCGTGCGCAGCGAATACTTTGACGTGATGCGCGGCGAAGAAACCCAGGTGTTTGGGGCAGCTGCCGTACTGGGCATCGACGACGCACTGATGGTGCTGCCCGGCACCCACAGCAAATGGGTCAGCCTGGAAGGCGGTGCGATCACTGGCTTTAACACCTTTATGACCGGCGAGTTTTACGCCATGCTGTCGGAGCATTCCATTTTGGCCAAAAGCTTGCCGCCCGTGGGCACGCCTGAAGCGCCCTTAGACCCAGCCGCATTTATCCAGGGCATCGAGCACGCCACCACCAGCCAGAGCTTGCTCAACACGGCCTTCAGTGTGCGGGTGAAATCGCTGTTTAACCAGCTCGCGCCCGCACAGGCCGCGAGCTACCTGTCGGGGCTGGTGATAGGCGAAGAGCTGGTGTCGATGCAGCTAGAGCCCGGCACCCAGGTGGTGGTGGTGGGCTCGCAGGCCCTGGGCGAGCGCTACACGCTGGCGCTGGAGCATTTGGATGTGGAGGCGCGCATCTTGGGCACGCAGGCGGCATGGGCCGGTCTGCACAGCATTTATATGCAAATGTCGTTCCATCGCGCATAAGCGCAGGCGCTTGCCAGGTCACGATACAAGCGCTATGGACTATAAAATCCGTAGCTGCTCCCGCAATAACTTAGAAGGCTAGAGGCTGATATGACCAAAAATTCTGTACAATTTGGGCTGCAAAACAAAGTCACCATCATCACCGGGGGTGCGCAGGGCATTGGCGAGGCCTGCGCACGCCGCTTTGCTGGCGAGGGCGCACGGGTAGTGCTGGCCGATGTAGACGACGCGCGCGGTCAGGCATTGGCCAACGCACTGGGCGCGCTGTATGTGCACTGCGACGTAGGCGACACCGCGCAGGTCAACGCCATGGTGGCCCAGACGATGGCCGCGCATGGCCGTATTGACGTGCTGGTCAACAACGCAGGTATCTTCAAAGCAGCTGCTTTCCTGGACGTGACGGAGGCGGACTTTGACGCAGTGATCCGCGTCAACCTCAGAGGTGCATTTTTGGTAGCGCAGGCCGTAGCGCGAGAGATGGCGAAGACAGGCGGCGGCAGCGTAGTGAACATGAGCTCGGTCAACGCGGTGATGGCCATCCCCAGCCTTGCCAGCTACAACATGAGCAAAGGCGGCATCAACCAGCTCACCCGCGTGATGGCACTGGCGCTGGCCGACAACGGCATTCGCGTGAACGCCGTGGCCCCCGGCACCATCGCCACCGAGCTGGCCGCCAAAGCCGTGCTGACCAGCGAGGAAGCCAAAGCCCGCGTGCTGAGCCGCACCCCCATGCGCAGGCTGGGCACGCCCGATGAGATCGCCGATGTGGTGGCCTACCTGGCCAGCGATGCGTCCAGTTATTTGACCGGCGAGATCATCACCGCCGATGGTGGCCGCACGGCGCTGAACTACACCGTTTAAGCGCTTAAAGTAACGCCGCCTTACCCCCTTTAAAAACGCCTCAGCATGAGCCCAGAACAAACCCTCACCCAATGGATACACGACGCAGAACGCGCCATAGCACATCGTGATGCAGGTGCTGGCCCCGGTATCGCCAGCTTAGAGCAAATAGCTGGCAAAACAGGCTTGGAACAAATGCAGGCCATGCTGCGCGGCGAGACGCCCTCCCCGCATATCTCTGACACCCTGGATTTTTGCCTGGTCGAGGTAGCACCAGGCCGCGCCGTGTTCCAAGGCACGCCCCAGCTGAAGCACTACAACCCACTGGGCAGCGTGCACGGCGGCTGGTACGCCACGCTGCTGGACAGCGCGGTAGGCTGCGCCGTGCACACCATGATGCCCATAGGCCGCGCCTACACCACAGCCGAGCTGAGCGTGAACATCGTGCGTGCGGCGTCCAGCAAAAGCGGCCCGCTGCGCGCTATCGGCAATGTGGTGCACTGCGGCAGACAGTTGGCCACAGCCGAGGGCCGCATTGTCGATGCCGACGGCAAACTGTATGCACACGCCACCACCACCTGTTTGGTGTTCGAGCTGCCTAAGCTATAGAATATATGCATATTAGGGCTGTAGCCCTTTAGAATATTGCGGGAGCAGCTACTTAATTTATAGTGCGTGCGATAACCTATCGCTCGCGTTAACATCCCCTGTCCACAGCCTCATTTTTCAAGGAACCCACCATGCGACTCCTCCACACCATGCTGCGCGTAGGCAATCTGCAGCGCGCTATCGACTTCTATACCCAGGCCATGGGCATGACGCTTTTGCGCACCACCGACCGGCCCGATCAAAAATACTCACTCGCCTTTGTAGGCTACGGCAACAACCCCGAGCACGCCGAGATTGAGCTGACCTACAACTACGGCGTGGATAGCTATGAGCTAGGCAGCGCCTACGGCCACATTGCACTGGGAGTGAGCGACATCTACGCCACCTGCGAGAGCATCCGCACTAAAGGCGGCAATATCACCCGCGAGCCCGGCCCGGTGAAAGGCGGCGACACCGTGATTGCCTTTGTCACCGACCCGGACGGCTACAAGATTGAGTTGATTGAGCGCAAGGATTGATCAGCACGTCACTCATCTATTTATAGCTGGTCCCTCAATATTTTAAAGGTCTCGTGGCGTATTTAAAGGTCAATTCGTGTTCCAGAAAGCTGCTATTACCCTACCTCCCTCTGTGCGCGCCGCTTTGGTGTGTCTGTGGCTGTCCACAGCCATCCTCGCACTGCTGACGATCGCAGCATGGGCCAATGTGCTGGCGCTGCCCAATACCCCCAGTGTCACGGTCAACAATCTTTTAACTTTGGCGTTCATGCTCCTGGTGATCATCAAACTGGCTGCGGGCCGAGGCTGGGTGCGCTGGGTGTTTGCCGTGGTGTATTTTTTGGGTTCAGCCGTCACTTTGTATTTGTCCATCTTTGAACCGCAAATTTTTCGCAACCAACCTTTGGTACTGCAGGCCACTGGGCTGGTGCAGTTGGCATTGCAAACTGCGGCCATGGTGTTGCTGCTGCTGCCTGCGTCGCGGGAATGGTTTCAGACGCACAGCGTGCAGGCTAAGTGAGCGTACCAGCCAGTAGCATGCGCAAGATCGCTATTTTTATACTAGCTTCTCCTGCATTATTCTATTGGGCTACAGGCCCATTAGCCTTGAAAAACTAAGCTTTTAACTGCGCCGCCGCGCAGGCCAGCGCAGTGACGCGCGCCCAGTCGCCCGAGGCCAGTGCATCGGCTGGCATCAGCCACGAGCCGCCTACGCACACCACGTTGGGCAGGGCTAAAAACTCTTTGGCATTCGCCTCATTCACGCCACCTGTCGGGCAAAACTGCACATCAAAAAACGGCCCGCTCCAAGCCTTGAGCATGGCAGGCCCACCGGCTTGCATGGCCGGAAAAAACTTCAGCTGGGTGTAGCCCGCCTCTTGCGCCTGCATGATCTCGCTGCCCGTGGCCACGCCCGGCAGCAGGGCCAAGCCTGCGTCCCGGCAGGCACTGCCCACCGTGGATGTGAAGCCTGGGCTGACTGCAAAACGCGCACCCGCTTTCGCGGCGGCTTGCGCGTCTTGCGGGCTGCGCACGGTGCCTGCGCCCACTACCGCCTCGGGCACTTCCTTGGCAATACGCGCCATACACTGCAACGCGATAGGCGTGCGCAAAGTCACCTCCAGCATGCGAATGCCACCTGCCACCAGCGCACGGGCCAAGGGCACGGCATGGGCGACGTCGTTGAGGACGATGACCGGGATGACGGGGGCATCGCGCATCACGCTCAATGCGGTTAAGACGGTGGGTAAGGCTGCAAAAACGGGTGTTACAGCCATGTACAGGCTCCTTCTTCCGCGGTGAGCGCGTTACGGCGCATCGAGGCAAACAGTTCGCGGCCCATGCCCACACCGTTGGATTGGGTTTGTTCGATGCTCACGGTGCTTACGGGACGGGCGGCCCAGTCTGCCGCGCTCACCAGGGCTTGCAGCGTGCCTGCGGGTGCGTCCAGGCGCACGACATCACCGTCGCGCAGCTTGGCCAGCGGGCCGCCAGCCAGCGCCTCGGGGCTGACATGGATGGCGGCGGGCACTTTGCCTGATGCACCGCTCATGCGGCCATCGGTCACCAGCGCCACCTGGTAGCCTTTGCCTTGCAGCACGGCCAGCGGCGGGGTGAGCTTGTGCAGCTCGGGCATGCCATTGGCCCGTGGGCCTTGCCAGCGTACCACGACGACGATGCCATTGGCGCCATTGGTTTGGCAGGCGTTTTCTACCGTGCCTTCTTTGAACGCGGCCAGCATGGCCTCCTGGCTGTCAAACACCATGGCCGGGGCTTGGATCACATGCCGGTCATCGGGCACAGAAGATACTTTAATGACGCTGCGGCCCAAGTTGCCTTGCAGCAGCTTGAGACCGCCCGTGGCACTGAAAGGGCTGCTGACGGGGCGCACGATGGTCTCGTCTTGGCTTGCACCGACCTCGCTCCACTGCAAACCCTGTCCGCTGGCTGCGGGCTTCTTGGTGTAGTCCCGGATGCCGCTGGCCACCGTCAACACATCCGCATGCATGAAGCCTGCATCCAGCAGTTCGCGGATGATATAGCCCGGCCCGCCTGCGGCTTGAAACTGGTTGACATCCGCGCTGCCGTTGGGGTAGACATGCGAGAGCAGAGGCACTGCGTCTGACAGGGCAGAAAAATCGTCCCAGTCAATCACGATACCCGCAGCGCGCGCCACGGCTACCCAGTGGATCAAATGATTGGTGCTGCCGCCCGTGGCCACCAACGCCACCATGGCGTTAACGATGCATTTTTCATCGACTATTTTGCCAATGGCGGCCTTGTTCTTTGCGGCGCTCAAAACCGTTTTCACCGCTTCACGCGTGAGCAGCTCGCGCACATGCTCGCCGGTCGCCTCGTCGGGGTTGATAAACGCCGTGCCGGGCACATGCAGGCCCATGGCTTCCAGCAGCATTTGGTTGCTGTTGGCGGTGCCGTAGAAGGTGCAGGTGCCTTGGCCGTGGTAGGCCTTGGACTCGGCGTCCAGCAGCTCTGCGCGGCCTACCAAGCCTTGGGCGGCCAGCTCGCGCACTTTGGATTTTTCGTTGTTACTCAGGCCACTGGTCATAGGCCCAGCGGGTACAAACACGGTAGGCAGGTGGCCAAAATGCAGTGCACCAATCAACAGGCCGGGCACGATTTTGTCGCACACGCCCAGCAACAGGGCGCAGTCAAACATGTCGTGCGACAGGCTCACTGCGGTGGCCATGGCAATGGTGTCGCGGCTGAACAGGCTCAGCTCCATGGCGGGTGTGCCCTGGGTCACGCCGTCGCACATAGCAGGCACGCCGCCCGCCACTTGGGCGGTGGCGCCGTGCTTGCGCGCTTCGTCTTTGATGAAGGCCGGGTAGTGCTGCAACGGCGCGTGGGCCGAGAGCATGTCGTTGTAGGCGTTGACAATGCCGATGTGCGGCGCTTTCTCAGCCACCACCTTGAACTTGTCGCTCGTGGGCATGGCGGCAAAAGCATGCGCCACGTTGGCGCAACCCATTCGGTCAGCGCCACGGCCTCTGCGCGCGGCGGCTTGGATCTGCAGCAAATACGCGGCGCGGGTGGCAGCGCTGCGCTGGGTGATGCGCTGGGTGACTTGGGCCACCACGGGATGGATGTTCATGGGCTGGGAACTCAAAGCTGGGGTCGGATGGGCTCGGTGCATGTAATTTAATTACACTTCGATCATACGATGATCAGCCCATGGCGTCTAGCGGCCCGGTTACCAAGTGGTTACCAAAACAGGGACTTCCCTCCCTACCCGCACAGGAGCTGCCGGGTGAATGCGGCACTGCTCTTTGCGGGCGTAAAAAAACCCGCTTGGCTTGCGCTTTTGCGGGTTGGGGCTACTGGCTAGCCGCTATGAACGAAGCTGACCAATGAACGCAAATGGGGTCTGAACGCAAATGGGGTCAGCAACTGTCTTCAAAGTCAAGCCTTTTCAGGCAAACCATGAAGAGAGAAGTTGAAAGGTTTGTCATCGCGCACCATCGCGTTGAGGATCGTTAGCAGTTTGCGCATGCACGCCACCAAAGCCACTTTCCTAAGCTTACCTGCTGCTACCAGGCGATCATAGAACTGCTTGATCACTGGATTGTGTTTGATTGCGACTAAAGTGGCCATGTAGATCCCTGTGCGCACATCAGCCCTGCCGCCTTGGATCGTGCGTTTGCCTTTGAAGCGACCTGAATCATGGTTCATTGGAGCGAGCCCCGCCAATGCCGCGATCTCGCGGCGATTGAGCTTTCCCAACTCAGGCACCTGCGCAATCAACACCGCGGCTGTCTTCTCGCCAATACCTCTGACAGCCACCAACTTCTTGGCCAACTCAGCGCTGTGTGCCTTGATGTGCGCGGCGATTTCATCTTCCACGTGGCGAAGTTGCGTGTTGATGGATTTGATCATCGCCTTGATGCTTTTCTTGGCAGTCGCCACACCTGTGTTCAAGTGATTGTTCTCTGCTGTTTGCATCTTGACCAATTGGCCTCTGCGTACCACGAGGGCACGCAGTGCTAATTGTTCTGCGTTGGGCAGTGCGGTGGTGTAGCGCTGTAAGTCTTCATGCGTGGCCAGCACGCTGGCGAAGTGCGCCAGGCCTTGCGCATCGATACGATCGGTCTTGGCCAGATGCCCCATGGCTTTGGCAAAGTCGCGTGCCTGGCGTGGGTTGACAACGGCTACAGCGAGTCCCAGCCCTTGCAGGTAGGCTGCGCAGGTGAACTCGTATCCGCCCGTGGCCTCCAGCACGACCAGCCCCACCGGGCCAGTTAGTTTGGTCAATGCTTTACCCAACGCCACATGGCCTGCGCTGTCGTTGGGAAAGCGGATGACTTTGCCCTGCTGGCCAAGCGCCAAGTCCAAGGCATCTTTACTGACATCGATGCCAGCGTAGACAGGTTGAGAATCACTCATGATGGCCCCTTCTTGTGGATACGAGTTTAAAGCTCGGACAACTGTTCGGGCTCTTCAGGAATGAAATCCGCCTTGCGCCCAGCGCTGACCCACGGGCTATGCACCCCAGAGCAAAACGGGCTGCAAGGCGGCTTCCAACCGGCGCGTCATTCACTCTGGCCGCTTTCGGCGCTACGCGCCTACACCGGCCAGAGTGAATGACAGGTTTGACTATGCCAAAGGATGGTGGATTTGTCATGGGATCGAAGATACAAGAGCAAAATTTCGTTATGGCGTTGCGCGCTCCGAACAGAGGGTCGTCCTGAATTTTGATCTGACCCGTTTTGCTTTCCCATAGGCTCTGACGCGCTCACCGCGCAAGGCACGTCACCTGGAGGCCTGCTTTTACAGGCGTAAAAAAACCCGCCACGCGTGCACTCTAGCGGGGGCGGGCTTCCAGCCAGCATCTCAGAAAGAGGCTGGCCTGGATAGACAACGTTATTTCAGGGTAACTTCTACTCGGCGCGCCTGGGCACCCGTGCCAGCCTGAATGTCTTCTGGCTGGACCAATTCAATGTGGTCGTCTGCCACGCCAGCAGATTTCAGCAAATCACGCCCATTACGAGGCCCGTGCTGTCATCATCTTGCGAAACCATGAAAAACTCCCATAAAGTACAACCCTGGTTGTAATATTCCGCCTATGCTACACACCGCCGTAACCGTTAGAGATCCTGCTCCGATGCTAGAACGCACGCTGAAAACGTGGCTGGGTGGCAGCCCTGAAGCTGGTTTGTGGATATTTGGCTACGCCTCGCTGATTTGGCGGCCCGAATTTGAGTTTACCGAGAGACGCCCCGCCCGCGTGAAGGGCTGGCACCGCGCACTGCATATGTGGAGCCGCGTCAACCGGGGCACGCCCGAATGCCCGGGCCTGGTGTTTGCCATGCTCAGCGGCGGCAGCTGCCAGGGCGTGGTGTTCCATGTGGCGCAGGCGCAGGTGCCCAGCGTGCTAGCTCGCCTGTGGGTACGCGAGATGCCCACGGGTGTGTATGACCCGCGCTGGTTGCGCTGCACCACACCACAGGGGAATGTGCAGGCGCTGGCTTTTACGATGTCGCGCCAAAGTCCCAATTTTTGCGGCGTGCTGAGCGATGCGCAGTATGCGCAGATTTTTAGCCAAGCCCGTGGCCGCTACGGCACTACGCTGGACTATGCCCAGCAAACTTATGACGGACTAATGCGCGAAGGTATACATGACCGGGCGTTGGAAAAGCTACTTCGTCGCGCCACTTAATTGGGGTGCCGCTTCTTTTTTAGTAAGCACGCCACCCAGCGCCTCCGACGCGTAGCCAAACACCGCGCCTAGTACGGCTGATAGAAACGTCGGCAACACGGCTTGCAGCGGATCCATCTTGGCCAGCAGGATAAGCCCAGCCACACTGGCAAAGCCATACACACTGGCGGGTATGGTGCTCAAGACACCAATGTGCGCCGCTAGCACCAGCGCCGCCGCGCCGATGCCCACCGCAACCGGTGCTGCCATGGCACCTAACCCGCCCAACTTGCCCGCCAGCATCACCGACAGAGCCCCGGTCACGATACCCAAGCCCATGCACACAATCGTGTTACGCATACCTGCCACCTTGCCACCACTGTGGTAATGGCTGGCCCAGGCGATAAAGCACTGCCATATCTGAACCCCCAGCGCAGCTAGTGGCCCAAAGAAAAGCCAGGTAGCAACAACAGCTAGAACACCAATCGAAACAGCTAAAGCAATAAGTAACGGCATAGTAATGTCTCCAAAATGAGGTTGGTAAAGTTGACACAATGCGTACAAAAAGCACGCGAAATCACTTTACTGCGAAGGCTCTAGTTTGGGAAGACGTTTACTTTTTCTCTAAAAATGCGTAAAAAATCACGATGTTCATTGGAGAAATGCGCTCAACGCAGGCGCATTATGGGTTTTGCCAAAGGCCATAAAACTGTCTCATTTTGAGAAAATTTACCAGCTTATCCACTGTATGTAAGTGAATACCTACAAAAAAAGCCGCATCAAGCGGCTTTTTTTATGAGTGCGAGAAATACACTAAGCGTGGGCAGAACGCAGCTTGAAAGAAAAATCATGCAACGCAGCGATGCCGCTTTCTTCAGCACGTTTACACCAAGCTTGCAGGTTAATCGCCAATTGCTCACGGCTGAGCGTAGTGCTGCTCCACATCAGGCGCAGCTCGTCGCGCATGGTGACCATTTTATCCAACACGGGGTGCGCGGCACGCGCCTGCGCCAAGTGCGCCTGGGCAGAGGCTGGCACTTTGTCGTCGTCACGGTGCAGCCAGCGCTTGGCAGTGGTCAGCACCGACAGGTCGCCTTGCTTAGCCTTATGCGCCTCGATCTCACGGGCACACGCTGCACGCATTTCGCGGGCGTAGCCGGCCATCACTTCGTAGCGGTTGGTGATCAAGGCTTCCAGTGTCTTCTCGTCAGCCACAGGCTTGGCCGCGCCCATCAGCATCTTGGGCGGTACTTTTTTGACTTTAGCCAAGCCGAGCATTTCCATCGCGCGGATGTAGCCCCAACCAATGTCAAACTCATAAGGCTTGACAGAGAACTTGGCGCTGGTGGGGTAGGTGTGGTGGTTGTTGTGCAGCTCTTCACCACCAATGACGATACCCCATGGGCTGATGTTGGTAGACGCATCGGGTGCTTCAAAATTGCGGTAGCCCCAGTAGTGGCCAATACCGTTGATGATGCCTGCTGCGGTGACGGGGATCCAGGCCATTTGCAAGGCCCACACGGCCGTGCCTGCTGCGCCAAACAGCGCCCAGTTGATGATGAGCATCAGGCCCACACCTTGCCAGCTATAGCGGGTGTACAGGTTGCGTTCGATCCAGTCGTCGGGCACGCCGTGGCTGTATTTGGCCATGGTTTCCATGTTCTTGGACTCGGCGCGGTACAGCTCGGCACCTTCAAAAAATACTTTTTTGATGCCGTGCGCCTGCGGGCTGTGCGGGTCTTCAGCGGTCTCGCACTTGGCGTGGTGTTTGCGGTGGATGCTGACCCATTCTTTGGTGACTTGGCCGGTGCCTAGCCACAGCCAGAAACGGAAGAAGTGTGCAGGCAGCCAATGCAAGTCCATGGCGCGGTGCGCCTGGTGGCGGTGCAAATAGATGGTGACCGATGCGATGGTGATGTGGGTGGTGATCAGTGCATACAGCACGATCTGCCACCAAGCCAGGTTCCACAGGCCATGGCCAAACCACTGAATGAATGCATCTAAGACAGGCGAATCAAAAACGAACATTGAAATCCTTCAACAAAGAGTTGTCCCAACAATTATTTGTATTTGTAACAGGTTTATACGCTATTTTAAAGCAATAGGGTAGCCCTTAACTTACAACGGCCTATCGTTGATCGCGGTCTACCGCTGTTACGAATCACAGGTCAATTAATTTTTTAGGCGTTTTTCTGCCACACCGCCGCAAAAAACCCATCGGTGCCATGCTTATGCGGCCACATGCGCAGATAGCGGGTAGGCGCGTCTACCGTGCCGCTGCACAAAGTGTCTGCACTTTCCACCTTCAGTTGGGTCAATAAGTCGCCCACTTCAAGGGGGGTGAAATCTTTATTTGCTTCGCCAAAGGCTTGTGCAATGGCTTCATTTTCTTCGGGCAGCACACTGCAGGTGGCGTAGACCAAACGGCCACCGGGTTTGAGCAGGCGCGCGGCGCTTTGCAAAATGGCGGCTTGCTTGGCGTTGAGCTCGGCAATGTCGCTGGGCTTTTGCCGCCATTTCAAATCGGGGTTGCGGCGCAGGGTGCCCAGACCGCTGCACGGTGCGTCGATCAGCACGCGGTCAATCTTGCCCGCCAGGCGCTTGACACGCTCGTCGCGCTCGTGCGCAATGGCGGCGGTGTGCACATTGGAGAGGCCACTGCGGGCCATGCGCGGCTTGAAGGCATCCAGCCGGTGCGTAGACGTGTCAAACGCATACAAGCGCCCGGTGCTGCGCATCATCGCGCCCAGTGCCAGCGTTTTGCCGCCCGCACCCGCGCAAAAGTCCACCACCATCTCGCTGCGCTTGGCGTCGACCAGCAGCGCCAAGAGCTGGGAGCCTTCGTCTTGCACCTCGATCTTTCCTTTTTCAAAGGTCAGCGTTTTATTGATCGGTGGGCGGCCCTGCATGCGCAGGCCCCAGGGAGAGTACGGCGTAGGCTCGGATTTAAACCCCGCCTTGGCCAGCTCTTTTTGCGCCTCTTCGCGCTTGAGCTTGAAGGTGTTGACGCGCAAGTCCAGCGGCGCAGCGGTGTTCAGGCTGTCCACCAAAGGCCAAAAGTCGTCGCCCAGTTGCGTTTTGAGGGACGCGGCCAGCCACTCAGGCAGGTTATGGCGGTGCAGCTCCAGCATGCCGGAGTTAGCCGCCGCCGGGTTAACGGCATCGCAAGCATCGAGCCATGCCACTTCATTCGGGTTCAGCGTGGACTTGATAAAGTCGCGCGGCCCGTAAAAGCCCAAAATAGCCAGCTTGCGCTCGCGCGAGCCACTGCCCTTGGGTGCACTGAGCGCAAAGGCCTCGTACAGCAACTTTTTGCGCAGCACGTTGTAAGCGGTCTCGGCCAGCGTGGCACGCTCACGCGGCCCAAAGTTGCGGTTTTCTTTAAAAAACTTCGACACCACCGAGTCAGCGGGGTGCTCAAATTTCAGTACTTGGCCTACGAGATACGCGCAGGCATCGATCAATTGTTCAGGATGCATAGGGGGCTATTGTCCCACTGTTGGCTGGTGCGCCCTGACTTTATGGCCAATCGTCTTGCGGGGTCGGTGCTTGCAGACCATTGAATACCGTTCACTCTGGCTTGGTGGGCTTGCAGCGGACGAACGGAGAGTACGCTGCAAAAATGTCCACAAACACGCGCGAATTTATAGCGTAATGTGCCAGCTTATGCACCGCGCGCCCATCGGCCATCGCGGCCTCGCCCGGCAAGGGCCATGGACTGCGTAGCTGGTTTTTATCGGGATTCCCAGCTGAAGCTGGCTTTGGTGGGCTTTGCAGACAGGGTGCTACGCAATACGTCAGTCGATGTTGATTTTGGCTTCCTTGATCAAGCCGGACAACATCTTGGCTTCGCTTGCCAGCAAGCTCTTGAACTCTGGGTTGCCCAAACCGACGGGTTCCGCGCCTACTGCCTCGTAGCGCGTCTTGGTATTGGGCAGGGCCACTGCTTTGGCGATTTCTTTGGTCATGCGTTCCAGCACGTCAGCGGGAACGCCGTTGGGCGCCCACATGCCAAACCAGATGTCCAGCTCGGCGCCTTTGAAGCCCACTTCGGCCAGCGTAGGTACGTCGGGGAAGAACGCCGAGCGCTTGGCACCTGCCACGGCCAGCATGCGTACCTTGCCTGCACGCACATGCGGAAACGCGATGCCCGGATCAAACACATAGTCAGCCTGGTTGGCCAGCACGTCTTGCAAGGCTGGCGCGGCACCCCGGTAGGGAATGTGCGTCGCATAGACACTGGTGACCTTTTTGAACAACTCCCCTGCCAGGTGCGGCGGCGTGCCCGCACCGGCAGAGCTGTAAGACAGCTTGCCTGGGTTTGACCGCGCATAGGCTACCAGATCTTTCGCATCCTTGAAGGTGGACTCTGGCTTGACCACCAGATACATCTGGCTGCGGCCCACTCCGGCGACAGGGGTCAAGTCCTTGGAGGGAGCAATCGTCTGCTTGAACAGGAAGGGGTTGGCGGTCTCGAACGAGGTGGGGGCAAGGAGGAAGGTATATCCATCGGCAGCCGCGCGGATCACCTCAGCGGCTGCGATGTTGCCGCTGGCACCGGGCTTGTTATCCACCACGACGGTCTGGCCCAAGGCCTCGCCGAGCGACTGGGCCATCACACGGGCCATGACATCGGTGGTGCCGCCGGGGGCAAAGCCGACGATGATCTTGATGGGCTTGGCGGGCCAGGCCTGGGCCTGGGCTACGCCTGCTCCAGCGAGGCTGCACAAAGTGACTGTAGCGGCCTGGATCAGGCGCCGACGCAAAGGGAAAGGCTTGAAATTGAACATCGCATGTCTCCTTAGAGGTTGGTTGGCAGGGTGGAAATTGAATAGCGGGGCGGGTCAGGCGGTTCCGTCGCGAAGCATCTCGCGCAGCTTGAATTTTTGGATCTTTCCCGATGGCGTGGTGGGCATCGCCTCGCGCACGATCAGGCGCTCTGGGATGTATTGCAAAGTGACTTTTTCGGATCTCAAAAATTCCACCATGGCTGCGAAGTCGAAGCTTTGCCCTGGTTTGGGCACCACCACCGCACACGCGCGCTCGCCCAGGCGCTCGTCGGGGTAGGCCACGATAGCGGCCATGGCGATGGCGGAGTGGCGGTAGAGCAGCGCCTCGATCTCCACCACCGGAATATTCTCACCGCCACGGATGATCACATCCTTGCTGCGGCCGGTGATGCGGACATAGCCTTGCGCGTCGATGCGGGCCAGATCGCCCGTGTCAAACCAGCCCTCGGCATCGGTGCCGTTCAAATGGGGGCGCTTCAGGTAGCCACCGAAGTTGGAACATGCGCGCACCAGCAGTCGCCCGGCCTGGCCAGTGGCCACTGCCTTGTCATCAGCATCCACCACCTTCAGCTCCACCCCGGCCAGCGTACAGCCGTCGGTGTTGAAAGCGCGCTCGTCCGCATCGTCCGGTTTGATCAAAGTAACGGCACCGTTCTCGGTCATGCCCCAGGCTGAGACGATCTTGGTGCCCAGCACTTTGCGCGCCTGCTCCACCAAGGGGCCAGGGATCGGCGCGCCAGCGCACAAAAAGGTGCGCAGTGTGGGCACGGGTTTACCGGATTCGGCCACGTTCTTGGCCAGATCGGTCAAGAAAGGCGTGGAGGCCATGGTGAAGGTAGCACCCTGCGCGCGAATCAAATCAATCGCCTTGAGTGGCTCCCACACATCGAGGATCACGGCGCTGGCTTTGAGCATGATGGGCATCATCAGGCCGTACATGAAGCCCGTCTGGTGCGCCATGGGCGAGGCCATCAGCACCACGTCGTCTGCGCTCAGGCGAAGACGCTGCGCGTAGGGAATGATGTTGGCCATCACGGTGTTGGCGGTGTGCATCACGCCCTTGGGCTCGCCCGTGGTGCCTGAGGTATAGATCACCTGGGTGACATCGTCTGGGCCGGGGCGATGGCGTGCGAGGATATCCCGAGCGTCGGCACCCTGCTCCCAGGCGGGGCCGCTCAGCAAGGCCTCAAAACTGTTGGCATCGGTGCCATTGACCACCACCAAGTGCTGCAGATGCGGCAGGCTGGGCTGCAGGGCTGTGGCCATCTGCTCGAAGTCAAAGCCACGAAACACCTTGGGCATGATCAAAACTTTGGCCTCGCCGTGCTTGAGCATGAAGGACAGCTCGCGCTCCCTGAAGATGTGCATCAGCGGGTTCATCACCGCGCCGATGCGCGAGCAGGCCAGGTAGGTGACGGTGAACTGCCACCAGTTGGGCAACTGGCAGGCGACGATATCGTTGCGGCCCACGCCCAGTCGCACCAGGCCAATGGCCACGCGATCCGCCATGGCAGCCAGCTCGCGGTAGGTAAAGCGCATGGTCACACCCGTTTCGGCCTGCACGGCAGTCAGTGCCAGTTTGTCGGGGCAAGTGGCCACGCAGGCATCCAGGTCGTCATTGATGGTGCGGTCGTGCCAAAAGCCCTGCGCCATGCTCTGAGCGCGGCGGGGCGGGATGAGTACGGCATCGAATTCCATGGTTTTGTCTCCTTTTTGTGTCTATCTTGGTCTGGGCAGCAAGGGTTTATGCGGGCACGAACTTGCGACCCGCCCGTGTGCGGGCGATGATGGTTTTCATAATCTGCGCGGTACCGTCACCGATCTGAAAACCCAGCACGTCACGCAGGCGCTGCTCCATCAGGCCACGGTCATAGCCGCCGTGACCAAAGCACAGGAGGCACTGGTGGATCACGTCGTAGGCCAGTTTGGGGCCCCACCACTTGGCCATGCCAGCCTCAGCGGAATGCGGCAAGCCCTTGTCTTTGAGCCACAGGCCTTGCAGGCACACCAGGCGCGCGCCCTCCACTTCGGTGTCAAACTGTGCCAACGGGTGCGTCACGCCTTGAAAAGCCGACAGCGGCTGCCCGAAGGCTTGGCGCTGCGTAATGTATTCCCAGGTTTCGTCCAGCGCCACCCGCGCCACGGCTAAGCATTGCAGGCCAATCAGCGAGCGCGAAAAGTCAAAACCCTGCATCACCTGCACGAAGCCCTTGTTCTCGTCGCCCAGGCGGTGGCTCACCGGCACCCGCACGTTCTCAAAGAAAATCGACCCTCGGCCAATGGCACGCTGGCCATGGCAGTCGAAACGGTTGGTCGTGATACCGGGGGTGTCCATCGGCACCAGCAGCGCGGTCACGCCGTGGGCGCCGTCTTCGGGTTTGCCCGTGCGGCCGAATACTACGGTGATGTCGGCCTGGTCGGCGGCAGAGATGGATGTTTTTTCGCCGTTGATGACGTAGTGGTCGCCGTCGCGTTCCATACGCAGCGCGAGGTTGGCCGCGTCGGAGCCACCGCGCGGCTCGGTCAGGGCAATGGCGCAAATCGCTTCGCCTTGGACGATTTTTTTCAACCAGGGGCTGATGACTTCTGGTTTTCCATACTTGGCGAGGATTTGGCTGTTGAGCGAGGCCAGCAAATTCAGGTACGAAAAACTCAAATCAGCACGGGCGATTTCTTCGTGGATTACACCCGCAGCAACGCAGCCCATGCCAAGCCCCCCGAATTGTTCAGGCAGCTCGGGGCAAATGAAGCCCAGCTCACCCATCTCGCGCAGTAATGCGCGGTCCAGCACGCGGGTTTTGTCGCGCTCCTGGAAGCCTGGCTTGACGCGCGCGTCGGCAAAACGCCTGACAGTGTCTGCCAGCGCCTGCAGGTCTTCGTCAATGTAGGGGTTCGGGTTCATGGGGCGACTTCGATGGGTTATTTGGCGTATTTGCGAAAATCTGGTTTGCGCTTTTCTTTGAGCGCATTCACGCCTTCGCGTGACTCTTCGGTGTCGTAATACAGCTTGAGCGCGTACATGCCCATGCCCGCGATGCCCGCTTGGTGTGCGGTGTCCATATTGAAGCTGCGCTTGGCAATGGCAATCGCTGTGGGGCTGCGCTCGCAGATCGTCTCAGCCCATTCCTGCACGGTGGCATCGAGTTGCTCGGGCGGCACGCAAATGTTCGCCAAGCCCATGGCTACAGCCTCCTCGCCGCTGTAGCGCTTGTTCAGGTACCACATCTCGCGCGCCTTCTTCTCGCCCACCACACGCGCCAAAAATGCTGTGCCGTAGCCAGGATCGACCGAACCCATCTTGGGACCGACCTGGCCAAAGATGGCTTTCTCGGAACAAATCGTCAAGTCACAAATCGTACACAGCACATTGCCGCCGCCAATGGCGAAGCCTTGCACGCGGGCAATCACGGGCTTTGGCACGTTGCGAATGGCATCGTGCAGCTCTTCCATCGGCAGGCCAATCGTGCCACGGCCATCGTAGTTGCCATCGTGCGCGGATTGATCGCCACCAGTGCAAAAGGCTCTCTCGCCCGCGCCAGCCAGCACGATGCAACCCACATTGCGGTCATAGCCAGCTTTGTTCATCGCTTTGATGATTTCGTCGCAGGTGGTGCCACGAAACGCGTTCATTTTGTCAGGGCGGTTGATCGTGATCCAGGCTACGCCGTTGCGTACTTCATAGAGGATGTCTTCAAAATTCATAGTGTTTCCTTAGGTTAACTTGATGTCGCCGCAGCGCCGGGCCGCCACCAGCAAGGCACGGCCCCTCGGGGGGCAGCGCAGCACTCGCAGTGGCAAGCGTGGGGGTCATACGCCGCCGCGCCGGGCCGCCCCAAGCAAGGCACGGCCCCCTTGGGGGGGCAGCGCAGCACACGCAGTGGCAAGCGTGGGGGTCATACGCCTCTAGCCGTGCATCGTCAAGCCACCAGACACGCTGATGACCTGACCAGTGATGAAGGCCGCATCGTCGCTGCCGAAGAACACAATGGCACCGGCCAAGTCGTCGGGTTGGCCCAGACGACCCAAAGGAATCGCACTGCGGAAGGCCTCTATCAACTTAGCCGGGTCACGCGCGCCTTCGGCCATACCTGCCAACAAGGCGGTATCGGTGGGGCCAGGGCAAACCACGTTGACCGTGATGTTGTGGCGCGCATGCTCACGCGCCAGGGTTTTAGACAATGCCACCAAGCCACCTTTACAGGCGGAGTAGACAGCTTCACCCGACGAGCCGCCGCGTGCGGCATCGGACGCAATGTTCACGATGCGACCTGCATTGCGCGCCACCATGCCGGGCAGCACGGCGTGGTGCATGTGCAGCGCGCCCGTCAAGTTGATGGCGATGAGCTTGCTCCACTCTTCGGGCACGGTTTTGACGAAAGGCTTGAACACATCCCAGCCCGCGTTGTTAACCAGCACGGCAATGGGGCCCAGC
>JANMTF010000243.1:0-23723 GCA_031390175.1 Polaromonas sp. | reverse complement strand
GCCGGCCACGGCGCTGGTGGGCAAGGCGATGCTGGTGCTGACATCGGCCAGGTTGGCGGCGATGCTGGCGGTGGCGCTGTTGTTGGCCAGGCTGGTCTCGGGCACGCTGGAGTCGCTGGCGGTGGCCGTGACGGTCGCCCCGGTGGTGCCGACGAAGACGCTGATCGGCACGGCGGTGCTGGTGTTGGCACCGACGAAGGTGGTCTGGGTGGCGAGCACGCCGTTGATGGTGATGCTGGAGGTGAAGGTGGTGGCCACGCTGGTGGCGTTGCTGTAGGTCACCGTGCCGGTCACGGTGGCGCCGGCCACGGCGCTGGTCGGCAAGGCGATGCTGGTGCTGATGTCGGTCAGCAACACTACAACCGTAGCAGTAAAGCTATTATTCGACGGCACCGGATCAGTCGTGCCGGGCGGAGCAGTAACAAACGCGACGTTGGCAAAACTACCGCTTACGCCTGAAGCCACCGTGACCAGGAAAGTAATGGTGACGCTGCCCAACGGGGGAATAGTCGCCGAGCCATTCAAACTTGTAGCAGTAGCCACGAAATTGGCCGTACTTGCGCCAACACTGACTTGGCTTGACACGGAGCTAAGTGTGCCCAACCCGCTCGGCAAACTATCTGCAAAACTTGCACCAGTAGCGGTGCTTGGCCCAGCATTACTTAGCACAATCGAGTAGGTGAATGTAGCCCCCGGCACCAAAGTAGCCACACTAGCTGTCTTAAATACAGACAGATCAGCAACCGGAGATACCGTCAAAGCAGCGGTTGTGGTGTTTGAGCTAGCACCCACATTGGTAGACAGGGATCCCGCAGGAATAGTGTTCACCACCTGAGGGGATACTACAGATGTAACAATTACTGAAACCGTACAACTCGAATTAGGCGCTATCCCTGTGCCAACAGCTACAGTAAGAGTCCCTTGGCCCGCATTGGCCGCAAGCACTGGCGACAAACAAGTACTGGTGGGACTAGGGGTTGCTCCATTCACCAAGCCAGCAGGGTACACATCCGTAAACAGAGAGCTAAACGTCGCAGTAGCTAGCTTGTGGGTATTGGTAAAAGTAATAACCAGCAATGACGTTCCGCCTGCGCTAATACCGCTCGGAGAGAAGGCTTTAGAAACCTGCGGCAAACTGGCAACAACCGCATCAAGATCAGCGACCGTACAGGTTCCAGCCGAACAGCCGGGTGCCGCATTCGTATTGGTAACGGTAGGTGGCGCGGAAATCGATGCCGTATTAGTAATTTGAGTTTGAGCCAACGCTGCGTGCGAAGAAAAAAGCGCGAGCATCACCGCGAGTACTAATGCAACCGCATTAGTACCTCGCGCCACCATCCATTTAGATAGGGGTAAGAGGTTCAACACCTTCAGAGCCGTCAACGTTTATTCCCAAACTTTACTTCGCGTTATTGAAACTACATTATCTTGCAGCCGTATTCTATTGATTTTGCTGAACTAATCACCAGCAGCAATGCTCACGTACGACTTAAAGACATATTCTGCGGAAAACATCACGTGAGTAATTTTACAAATTATAAACAAAAATAAGCTCTTAATGTAATTCATAAGTACCTAATTTAACTGAATGCACTATTTTTTTTCTAATTACCATCGAAAGCCCCCCCCCCTGTTACAAATTTGAATACAAAATACGCTTTGATAGATTGAATTGGCGACTCTTATAGCCCCTTGACGGCGCAACATTGTGTATCTATTTCACCACCAAATGTTGCGGCGCAACATACAATGCCCAATTTAAATGCAGCGCAATATTCAAGTACGTGGCGCGAGAGCACAATATTGCCTATAACGAACAAGACCACTTAATGCGCGAAACACCCTCGGGCCATCGAGCCATCGAGCCATCGCGCGGAGCCTACAACGTGCAATCCACTAAATCCTCTCTCACCGCCCTGACACTGGGGGCCATTGGTGTGGTCTACGGCGATATCGGCACCAGCGTGCTGTACGCCATGAAGGAAATTTTTGGCTCTGGACATGTGGCCTTCACGCCCGACAACGTCTACGGCATTTTGTCGATGATCGTATGGACGCTCACGGTTATTGTGTCAATCAAATACGTGGTGCTGGTGCTGCGAGCAGACAACGAAGGCGAAGGCGGCTTGGTGGCCATGCTCACCCTGGCCTCGCGTGCGGTCAAAGACAAACCCCAGCTGCGGCGCAATTTGATGGTTATCGGCATCTTTGGTACCTGCCTGTTTTATGGTGACGGTGTCATTACACCCGCCATCTCGGTACTCGGCGCGGTCGAAGGCCTGGAAGTGATTTCCCCGCAGTTCAAAACCTATGTGGTTCCGCTGTCCTTGGTGATTTTGCTGGGCCTGTTTATGGTGCAAAAACGGGGCACTGGCGGTATTGGCAAGTTCTTTGGCCCCATTACCTTGGTGTGGTTTGTGGTGATTGCTCTGCTAGGGGTCTCGCACATCGTGCAAAACCCGATGATTCTCAAAGCGCTCAGCCCACACTACGCGCTGCTATTTATATGGCACAACACCCACGTCGCTTTTATTATCTTGGGTGCGGTGGTACTCTGCGTAACGGGTGCCGAGGCGCTGTACGCTGACATGGGGCATTTTGGCAAGCGACCAATTCGCATGGCTTGGTTTGCGGTGGTGATGCCTTGCCTTATTTTGAATTATTTTGGCCAAGGCGCTTTGCTGCTGGCGCGGCCAGAGACTGTGAAAAATCCGTTCTACATGATGGCCCCCGATTGGTTTTTGATTCCCTTGGTCATCTTGGCCACTATGGCAGCGGTGATTGCCTCGCAGGCCCTCATCTCAGGCGCATTTTCAGTCACCAAACAAGTGGTGCAGCTGGGCTACCTCCCACGCCTGCGCATGCTGCACACCTCCGCTAAAGACACCGGGCAAATCTACATCCCGTTTGTCAACTGGGCGCTGTTTGTCGCCATTGCATTTGCGGTAGTGATGTTCAAGTCGTCCGGCGCGCTGGCCTCGGCTTACGGAATTGCCGTGTGCACTGATATGTTGATCACTACCATCCTGACTTTTTATGTGATCCGCTACGCTTGGAAATACCCGCTGTGGCTGTGTATTGCCGCAACCGGCATTTTCTTTGTGGTTGATCTGGCATTTTGGGCCTCCAACATGCTCAAGCTGCTCGACGGCGGCTGGTTCCCGCTGTTGATTGGCGCCGCCATATTCACCCTGATGTTCACCTGGAAGCAAGGCCGCAGGTTAATGTCCGAGAAGCAAAAAGCCGAGGGCATGGATTTGGTCGGCTTTTTAGATGCCGTGTTTGTCAACCCGCCGGTGCGCGTCGAGGGCACCGCAGTGTTCTTGACTGGAGAGCCCGGCACGGTGCCCAACGCCTTGCTGCACAACCTCAAACACAACAAGGTTTTGCATGTACACAACCTGTTTGTCACGGTGCGCAGCAAAGAGGTGCCTTGGGTGGGCTTGAACAAGCGGGTAGAGATTGAAGCTCTGGGCCACGACTGCTGGCAAGTGATTCTGAATTTCGGCTTTAAAAACGATCCTGATGTGCCCGAAGCCTTGCAGCAAATCACCGGGCGCGGTTGCGAGCTAGACCCGATGCAAACCAGCTACTTTTTGTCACGCGACACCGTGGTGCCCACCATTGGCGGTGGCATGGCGCAGTGGCGTGAAAAACTGTTTGCGCAAATGCACCACAACGCCAGCGCGGCGGCAGACTTTTTGCGCCTGCCCAATAACGCGGTGGTGGAGCTGGGCTCGAAAATCGAGATTTAGACTTGCATTGATGCACGCAAGTGGCGGCCAGCGCGTCTAAATGAGCATCAACGACGTAACAGGAATACGGCTCAATCCGGCCATGCAGTTTTTCAAAGACCTCTCTCTTGCGTCCTTCACCGCAGGCTTTGTGGCCGTGCTGGTGGGTTTTACCAGCTCGGTGGCCATCGTCTTTCAGGCGGCGCTGAGTTTTGGCGCTACGCCAGCGCAAATTACCTCCTGGATGTGGGCGCTGGGCTTGGGCATGGGCCTGTGCAGCCTGGTGCCCTCGCTGTGGCTGCGCAAACCTGTGATGGTGGCCTGGAGCACACCCGGCGCAGCGGTGCTGGCCGTAGCGGGCGGCGGCTTTAGCATGGGTGAGGCGATAGGCGCGTTTATGCTGTGCGCGGCCCTCATTACCCTGTGCGGCGTGACGGGCTGGTTTGATAAGCTGATGCACCGCATCCCTGTGGCCATTGCCTCGGCCCTGCTGGCGGGTGTGCTGGCACGCTTTGCACTGCAAGGCTTTAGCGCCGCGCAAACCGCCCTGCCCTTGGTGCTGCTGATGCTGGCGACTTACCTGCTGGGCAAGCGTTTTATGCCGCGCTATGCGGTGCCCGCCACTCTGCTGGTTGCTATTATTTACGCAGCTGTTCGCGCACAATTAACTTGGGCAAACACCTCTTTTAGCTTTGCCATACCGGTTTTTACGGCACCCGTATGGAGCTTTCAAGCCGCCATCAGCCTGGCACTGCCTTTGTTTGTCGTCACCATGGCCTCGCAAAACCTGCCGGGGGTGGTCGCTATCCGCGCGGCGGGGTACGACATGCCAATTTCCAAGCTCATCAGCCTCACAGGTGTTGCCACCCTGCTCTTGGCTCCATTTGGCGCATTTGCGCTGTGCCTCAGTGCCATCACCGCCGCCATCTGCATGGGCAAGGAAGCGCACCCCGACCCGGCGCGGCGCTACACCGCTGCCGTGTCCTGCGGCTTGATTTACATCGCCATTGGCTTGTTTGGCGCGGTGTTCACTGCACTGCTGGCGGCCTTTCCCAAAGAGCTGATTGCCGCCATCGCCGGACTGGCCCTATTGGGCACGATTGGCGGCGGCCTCTCTAGTGCGCTGGCTGGTGAAAAGCACCGCGAAGCCGCGATCATCACCTTCCTGGTGACGCTCAGCGGCGTGGTGATAGCCGGGGTGGGCTCGGCCTTTTGGGGTGTGGTGGCTGGCACGCTGGCGCTTTTTGTGCAAAACTTACGCCGTCCTGATTAATTTACTCCGGTTAGCCCCCCAAAAGGGCTCCCCATCATTGCTGCGCGCCCAGCGCGCAGCGCCTACTGCGGCACAATCTCACCTATGCACATCCTATTTATTGCCGACCCGCTTGAGTCTTTCAAAATTTACAAAGACACCACGTTTTCCATGATGCGCGAGGCACAGCGGCGCGGGCACACGCTGTCGGCCTGCGAGCAAAAAGATATCATGTGGCAGCACGGCGGCCCCGTGACGGCCTTTGTGCGCGATATCACCCTCACAGGCGATAGCCAAGTGTGGTTTAGCGCCAAGCAGTCTGCGCCGCCCGAACGCGCGCAAGCCCTCAAAGATTTTGGCGCCGTGCTGATGCGCAAAGACCCGCCGTTTGACAGCGAATACTTCTACGCCACCCACTTGCTGGAGCAGGCCGAGCGCGAGGGGGCCAAGGTGCTTAACAAGCCCCGCGCCCTGCGCGACCACCCCGAGAAACTGGCCATCATGGAGTTTGCGCAGTACATCAGCCCCACCCTGGTGACGCGCGATGCCGCAGACGTCAAACGCTTTCACGCGGAGCACCGCGACATCATTTTGAAGCCGCTAGACGGCATGGGTGGCATGGGCATATTCCGCGTGAAAGACGACGCGCTGAACCTGGGCGGCATCATCGAGACGCTGAACAAAGACGGCGCGCAAACCCTGATGGTGCAAAAGTTTATTCCCGCCATCACCCAAGGCGACAAACGCGTGCTGGTGATAGGCGGTAAGCCCGTTCCGTTCAGCTTGGCACGTATTCCGCAAGGCACAGAAGTGCGGGGCAATTTGGCCGCGGGTGGCAAAGGTGTGGCCCAGCCCCTCAGTCAGCGCGACCGGGAAATCGCCGACGCTTTAGGCCCCACACTGGCTGCGCGCGGCCTGATGCTGGTGGGCCTTGACATCATCGGCGACTACCTGACCGAAATCAACGTGACCAGCCCCACCTGCTTTCAGGAGATCACCGACCAAGCGGGCTTAGACGTCGCCAAGATGTTTATCGACGCCTTGGAGGCGGCCTGCGCTTGAGAGGGCGGCAATCTAGCTGCCAAGCCACGGCAACTAACTCTCATTGAGAAAATGCACGCTATGCAATAAGTAGCTGCTCCCGCTATACTCTATTGGCCTGCAGCCTGATTGACGCCTTGAAAACTGGTCACAAGCGCCGTTTTTAGAATGTTTGGATGCCTGTGGGAGCTCAAAATTCGACTGGAAATCCCAAATTCCCTTATTTTTGAGCCATTTTACAGATGCTTATCGGGCTGTAGGTCAATAGAATATCGTGGAAGCAGCTATTTATTCAATAGCATTGATTGCACTGACTGTTCTTCGGGCCATCTGCAGACAGCGCTTTCCTGACTGGACAATAGTTTGCCAACCGGTCTTTCTTATATGCGGAACGCCGGTTCTCTATAGTTGACAGAAACCTTTGCTTCACCGATATTCAAGGCTTTCAATAAGCCGGTTTAGCATGCAGAACATCCGCGTGCGAGCCTTAAAGGACATGCCAGTGACCCGTCGTCGATTTATCCAACAACTGTGCGCCGCCAGCGCTCCCGCCGCCCTCTTCCCGCACGCCGCCTGGGCGCAAGAGGCCGCTTGGCCGCAGCGCAGCGTCAAAATTGTGGTTCCCTATGCCGCAGGCGGCAGCTCAGACACTTTGGGCCGAATGGTCAGCTTGGGCTTGACGGATATTTTTAAACAACCCTTCGTGATTGAAAACAAAGGCGGCGCGGGCGGCATCATCGGCTCGCAGCAAGTGGCTAAAACGGTGCCCGATGGCTACAACCTGGTCATCTCCGGCATCGGCTCGCATGTGATTGCCCCAGCCGAAAACCCCAAGGCCTTTGACCCGATCAAAGACTTTACCCACATCGCCATCCTGGGCGGACCGCCCATTGCACTGGCGGTGAATGCCGACATCCCGGCGCAAGACATCAAGAGCTTTATCGGCTTGGCAGGCCGCAATAAAAACAGTCTGAGCTGGGGCTCGCCCGGCAAGGGCACGCACGGCTATTTGATTGGCGAGAGCTTTGAGCTGATGACCAAAACCTCCATGGTGCATGTGGCCTACAAAGGCGCAGCGCCTGCGGTGGCAGACCTGGTGGCGGGGCATATCCCCGCATCGTTCACCACGCTCAGCACCGCCAGCCCGCACATTGTGTCAGGCCGTTTGCGCGCCTTGGCCGTCACCTCATCCAAGCGCTTGCCCGACTTCCCGAACGTGCCCACCTTTGCCGAACTGGGCTACCCCCAGCTCACTTCGGTGACCTGGTTTTCATTGTCCGGCCCAGCTGGTATGCCGCCCGCGCTGGTTCAGCGTATCAACCAAGCCGTGCGCAAGGTCATGCACTCGCCGCAGGCGCAAGAGCAACTCCACAAAAGCTCGATGGAAACTTTTGACTGGGACGTGCCGAAGGTGAACCAGTTTTTTGCCGAAGAGGTGAAACGCTGGGGGCCGATGGTGGCGCAGGTGCAGCCGGATAAGTGACCTCCTCGTTGTGCACTGGAGCAGGCTGGTGGTGTGCTCCCTTTATGGTAACGGAGCCGGCCTGCGTTGTACGCCCTGTTTTTGCACGGGAGCTGGCCGATGGCGTACTCAGCTGCGCGGCTATCCCTGTTGCGGCCTAGGGCCGCTACCTCCTTTATGCCGCTACGTCGTCCAAACCAAGCACCTGGGCGGCGAGCATGGTGGGTCTGCAGTGGTGTAAGGCCAGCCATGCTAAGGGGATGGTGCCTGCACCGTCGGTGAAGTGCCTTACCATACTGCAAATGGCGTGTCTGCCACGGCGGTCAAGCGTCCACCAAGCTAGCAAGATCAGGTCGGTGGCGCACTTAGCGTAGCGGCATAAAAGAGACGGGTGGCGGAGTTGGCCCTAGGCCAACACGGGGCGCAGCCGCGCAGCCAAGTGCACCGCCGTATTGGCCGCGCTGGCCGCGCTTTGCACCGGTGCTTTGGCGCAAGACGTCCAGGCGCAAGCAGCAGCGTGGCCACACAAGCCTGTCAAATTTATCAACCCTTTCCCACCCGGTGGCCCGTCAGATATCTTGTCCCGCGCCGTGGGCGAGGCACTGCAAAAGCAGTTTAACCAAGCCTTTGTGGTGGAGAACAAACCCGGCGCTGCGGGCAACATCGGTGCTGACCTGGCAGCCAAAGCGCCTGCTGATGGGCACACGGTGCTGTGGGGCATCGACACCACCTTTACTGTCAACCCGCATATCTACAAAAATATGCCGTTTTAAAACAGCGACCTCAAGCCACTGGTGGTGATCGCCAGCTCCGGGCTGCTAGCGGGCGCGCACCCGGCCACGGGCTACAAAACGATGCAGGATTTGATTGCCGCTGGTAAAAGCAAAACGCTGAACTTCAGCTCGGGCGGCAGCGGCAGCCTGGGGCATTTAGCGGTCGGGGTGTTTACCGACACAGCGGGCATCAAGCTCACCCACATTCCGTACAAAGGCAACTCGCCCGCAGTGCTGGCTATCGTGGCGGGCGAGGTAGACGGCGGCGTGCTGGCTGTGACGGGCATGCTGCCGCAGGTGAAGGCTGGCAAGATCACCGCGCTGGCGTGACCAGCCGCAAGCGGTCGACTCTTGCACCCGAGGTGCCCACGGTGGCCCAGGCGGGTGTGAAAGAGCTGGAAAATGAAGTGGTCTACGTAGTGATGATCAGCAGTGCCACGCCCGAGTCCCTCATGCAGGCTATGCAGAAAACCGTTCTGGATGCCCTGACCCAGAGCGAGCTGCGAAGACGCATCGCCAGCCTGGACATGGACTACGAAGGCCTGACCGGCAGCGACGCTGCCAAACGCTTGGCCGATCTGCATCACCGCTATGGCCGCGTAGTCAAAGCCACAGGCATGAAGGTGGAATAACTTTAGCTACGGAGAAAACAAAACTTGTCTTCAATTTTGAATTTATTTTTATCTTCTTTTGCGCCCTCTGCGAAACCTTATCGCCCTCTGCGTTCAAAAACTCCCCCGCTTCAATCTCCATCACAAGCAAAAAAGCTATGGATTACATAGCTGCTACCGCAATATTCTATTGGGCTACAGCCCTAAAACACTTATGAAGCGCCCCAATATCATCTTCATCGTAGCCGACGACCTGGGCTGCTACGGTGGCCGCGATGCCCAGTTTGGCAAAGTGTCCCCCGTGCTCGACGGCCTGGCTGCACGCGGCATCCAGTTCACCCAAGGCTACAGTAACTCCCCCGTCTGCTCACCCACCCGCTTTGCGCTGATGACCGCGCGCTACCAGTACCGCCTGCGCGGCGCGCTGGAGGAACCCAGCAACAGCAAAAGCAAAGGCAGCCCCCTCTGGGCCTGCCGCCCGAGATGCCCACCCTGCCATCGCTCCTCAAAGCCAGCGGCTACCGCACTGCGTTAATAGGCAAATGGCACCTGGGCTACCCGCCGCACTTTGGCCTCATCCAAAGCGGCTACGAAGAGTTCTTCGGCCCCATGTCGGGCGGGGTGGACTACTTCACCCATTGCAGCAACAACGGCACGCACGACCTGTATTGGGGTGAAGAAGAAAAGCAGCAAGAGGGCTACCTCACCGACCTGATCTCGCAGCGCGCGGTAGACTATGTGCAGCGCATGGCCCAGCAAGACGCGCCCTTCTTTTTAAGCATGCATTACACCGCCCCCCACTGGCCCTGGGAAACGCGCGACGATGAAGCACTGGCGCAAGAAGTGAAAGCCAACCTCTTCCACCTGCACGAGGGCAACATTGCAGCCTACCAACGCATGGTCCACCAGATGGACGAAGGCATAGGCCAGGTAGTCGCCGCCCTGCGCGCCACCGGGCAACTGGACAACTGGACAACACCTTAATAGTCTTCACCAGCGACAACGGCGGCGAGCGCTTCAGCGACAACTGGCCTTTGGTAGCCGGCAAGATGGATCTGACCGAAGGCGGCATCCGCGTGCCCTGGATAGCCCACTGGCCCGCAGTCATCAAAGCAGACCGCCAGAGCACGCAGCAGTGCATGACCATGGACTGGTCCGCCACCATGCTGGCCGCCGCCGGAGCCAAGGCCGACGCGGCCTACCCGCTAGACGGCGTGTTCCTGCTACCCGTGCTGCAAGCCAACGGCAAAGAGTTTGCAAGACCGCTGCACTGGCGCATGAACCACCGAGGCCAACGCGCCCTGCGCGACGGGCCGTGGAAGTACTTGCAGGTAGATGGCGCGGACTACCTGTTTAACCTGGCTAACGATGAGCGCGAGCGCGCCAACCTGGCCACGCGCGAGCCGGCGCGCTTGCACGCGATGCGTGATGCGTGGCTGGCCTGGAACGCCAGCATGCCCACCATACCCGCAGATGCGACGATCAGCCTGGGCTACAGCGCCAAAGACATGCCGCAGCGTTAGGAGCATGTATTACTTGGCGATACTTCCACACACACTTATCACGGCCTGATCACGGTGAATTGATTTGGGGGTGAGGACTGGTGCCGCACAGACTGGTGAAATTTGCGAAGGCGCTATTGCCTCACCACCGGAGACGCACCATGCGATTCAATTCCCCTCAAAAATCACTGGTCAGTACCTTGGCCTGCGCTGTGCTATTGGGCCTGTCTGCCTGTGGCGGCGGCACTACAGATGAAAACGTTATTGCGAGCAGCAATGATGCCGACACTCCTGGCATCGAGTCGGCTGTGCAAGCCAAGGCAAGGACTGCGCCACCCCCCATCAACCCCAATCCAGTTGTAGTCCCGGTTGACAGCACTCTGGCACTAGCCACGTCTAATGCCGCTGGACAATCCATAGAAGCTGATGGTTTGACGCAAATTTGCGGTATCTCTGCTGATGGCTCGCAGGTAGCCCTGACCTCCAGTTCTAGCAAGTTCGTGGCGGGCGTTGATCCGTTCAATATCAAGGGCAATGTATTTCTGAAAAACCTGCGCACTGGCTCTGTGACACGTATCAACACCGCCAGCACAGGGGGATTACTTAGCGAAGCAAGCTGTGTTGGCATGACACCGGATGCAAGCGCAGTCGTTTTTGCAACTCCACAAGTGCTACTGATCAATCCATATGAACCAGCCGTCGTTGTAGAAGCTGCCATCTATGTGAAAAATCTGCGCACTGGCACAGTCACGAACGTTGCACCGCCACTCAACACATTTGCCAATATTGCAGGCTATCGCTTCCAATCCATTTCAGACGATGGCAACCGGGTGGCGCTGATCGCAGAGCCCGCCAGACAATACTTAGGCGCTTACCAGTTCGTGGCGCTTGGGCCCGCCATTGCTTTAGTGGGTGATATAGCTAGTGGCGCACTCATCAACTTGTCGCAAACCATCAGCATTGACCTCAGTGGTGATGCCCAAGTGGACAGCAAAACGTTGCTCTCACCTGACGGAACAAAAATAGCATTCAACTCGCGCGCTAACTACCCGGCACTGGGCGATACCAATGGTGGCACCGATGCATTTTTGGTGGATATTGCCAGCCGCAGCGTCCGTTTGGTGTCTCCAGCGGGCGCATCTGGTTTTAAAGTGCTGAGCTTCTTGGCCGGAGGCAACAAACTGGCTTTGCAGAACGATGCGGGGGTGTATATCAAGGATTTGGGCACCAATGCATCCAAACTGGTTTTTGCCGCCACTTTTGGCATCGAGCAGCCAGCACCTTCATCATTCTCTGGCGATGGCAGTTCGTTTACCTATACACGCCCCTATTACTCCACTGCCAGCGGTCGCAGCGAAGCGGTTGTACGCAATACCGCCTCTGGCCAGGAGCAACTCGTGAGCATCACAGGCACAGGCGCAGCAGGTAACGGCGAGTCCAGATTTCCTTTGATCTCCAGAGATGGCAGCCGCGTCGTGTTTGAATCCAACGCCACGAATTTGGTACGGCCAGCACTGCTGCCCACTTACCGGACTTATGTGAAAACGCTCAGCACACCGGCCGCAATCCCTGGCTAGAGCTAGCCATGCAATCCATCGTAAGGTTTGGTTAGGTGACATGACTAACTAGCTTTGCGATGGATGCTATGCCTTTGCCAAGCGCGAACCCCTTGCACCAACCCTTTACCAGCTCGGCCCCACTGCCCCTGCAGGCAATGGGTTTGCGCGAGTGGCGAATTTTGGTGGTGGAAGACGAGGCTGATTTGTCTGAGCTGCTGCAAGTGCATTTGAGTGAGCTGCCAGCCAAAGTCTGTACCGCCACCGATGGCGAGCAAGGGCTAGCGATGGCCTTGGCAGAGCACTGGGATGCCATTGTGCTCGATCTGCGCCTGCCCAAGCTCGGTGGCTTGGAAGTGTGCCGTGAAATCCGCGCGCGCGGGCGCTATGTGCCCATCATGATGCTGACAGCCCGCATGACCGAGCTAGATAGGGTACTGGGCTTGGAGCTTGGGGCTGACGACTACGTGACCAAGCCCTTTAGCATGCTGGAGCTGCAAGCGCGCATCAAGGCGCTGCTGCGCCGTGCCAGCCAATTTAACCGCAGTGCAGAGCTGGCGCTGACGCGCAGCGATGAGGTGCTAACCTTCGGGGCACTTCGACTGGACTATGTACGCAGGCGTGCCAGCCTAGCGGGTGTGGATCTGGTGTTGACCCCGCGTGAATGGGATTTGCTATGGTTTTTTGCCCAACAACCTGGGCGCGTATTCTCGCGCAGCGAACTGCTGGACAAAGTGTGGGGCTACGGACACGACGGCTACGACCACACCGTCAACAGCCACATCAACCGACTGCGCAGCAAACTGGGCGATGGCAGAAGCAGTGCGCAGTACATCCACACCGTGTGGGGTACTGGCTACCGCTTTGAACCACCCGTCTGAACGCCAGATGGCAGCCAACCCTTCCCCCTGCAGTTTGCCGTTTTTTCGGCGTCTGCATGTACGCATCGCTGCGGTCACATTGGCGGTTTTGGTGCTGATGGCTCTGGCGCTGTTGGCGTTAACGCGCTCACACCAGTGGCGCTCCAGTCTGGAGTGGACGCAGCGGATGAATGTGGGACTGGCTAACTACATCGTGCAACACCAACCTCGGCCATTACTCACAGCGCAGGGCACGGTGGACGAACAGCTGGTACGCGAGATGGCCATGCATCTGATGATGACTAACCCGGCGCTGGAGGTCTACCTGATCGATACGGCGGGGAGGATTGTGTCCCACGCGCTGGATGGCGTAAGCCTGGCATTGACCCATGTGGACTTGAAACCCTTGCGACAGCTATTGAACAACCCGCACGGCACTTCACTGCCTTTGTTGGGCGACGATCCGCGCGATCCGCTGCATGGCAATGTATTTTCGGTTGCTACCTTGGGTGAGCAAGGCTATCTGTATGTAGTGCTGCGCGGGCAAGCTGCGCGTGGGTTGGCGCAGGACGCAGAGCGTTCCAGTGTGCTGCGCGATACGGTCGGGGCTATGCTGCTTGCCGTGGCCGTAGCGGCTGTAGCGTTGATACTGGGTATGGGTGTCCTGACACGTCCTCTGCGACGTTTGACTATGCAGGTGCAAAATTTTCGCGACCTTGACGGACAGGTTAACGCGCACCCTGCACAGGGCGACGAAATCACCCTGCTGTCAACTGCCGTAGCGGCGCAGCAGGCGCGCATTGCCCAGCAGTTTGAGCAGTTGGCCCAAAGTGACCATCTGCGCCGTGAATTGGTCTCCAACCTCTCGCACGACCTGCACACCCCCTTGGCCAGCATCCAGGGCTATGTCGAGCGCTGTCTACTACGCAACACCCAGCTCACGGCAGACGAACGCGAGGCCCATTTGCGCGTGGTGCTGCGCCACTGCACCAGCCTGGGCAAGCGCATTGGCGATTTGTTTGAGCTCTCCAAGCTGGACGCTGGGCGGGTGCAGCCGCAACTAGAGGCGTTTTGCCTGTCAGAGCTGCTGCACGATGTCACCCAGGCTTACCAATTGCAGGCTGAGCAATGCAAAGTCACGCTGGCGTTGACCGCAAACAGTCAAAACACAGCGCTGGTACATGCCGACATTGCGTTGATAGAGCGGGTGCTGCAAAACCTGATCGACAATGCCTTGCGCTACACCCCTGCAGGTGGAAGCATCCACATTGACATTCAGCCCCAGGGCGCGGAAGTGGTGGTAAGTGTGCGCGACACGGGTGTGGGTATGGCCCATGAACATCTACCCCATGTGTTTGAGCGCTATTGGCAGGCGCAAGACACGGCCAGTGCCAGGCCTGGGCCCAGCGCTGGATTGGGCTTGGCGATTGTCAAACGCATTTTGGAGCTGCACGGCAGCGTCATCCGCATCCGCTCTGAGCTGGCGGGCGGCACACGGTTTGACTTTAGTTTGCTGCGTGCGGTCTGAGCCACTTGCGCAGTCAAAAAAGTAGCGCCAACGTTTGCTTGCAACCCGTGAGAAACAAGCCATTACTTGGGACAGATTGATTAGAAATTTCTCGTAATAAACCCCTAAAGGCAAGAGACGAACCTTGGCCACACACCGTGGCAGAGGCCGTCGCTCTTTCAGACGGAAGGAGACCTTTCCATGTTTAGCAATCGACGCAATACTTTCAAGCTAGTAGCGCTGGCTCTGGCGCTGGGCAGCATGAGCGTGCCCGCAATGGCCAGCAGTGATGACGATGATGACAATGGGTTCAGATCGGGCAAAGTTTTTACCAGCACCAACGCCGTGGCGGGCAATGAGCTGCTGGTGTTCACACCTGACAGCAAGGGCCAACTGAGCCTGCAAACACGTGTGGCTACCCAAGGCCAAGGCACGGGCACCGGCTTGGGTAACCAGGGCGCGGTGACTCTGAGTGGCAATGGCCGTCACCTCTTTGTAGTCAACGCACAGAGTAACAGCGTGTCTACCTTCTCCGTGCGCCGCGCTGGTGTGACGCTCGTGTCTACAGTGGATTCTGGCGGCCTGCGCCCCATTAGCGTCACCGAGCATGACGGCATGGTTTACGTGCTCAATGCCGCTGGCGCGGGTAATGTGGCCGGCTTTCGTAACGACAGAGGCGTTTTGAAGCCTGTTGCCAACAGTGTGCGCCCGCTATCTGCGTCAGGCGGTACGGCATCGTCACAGGTAGGCTTTAGCCCCGATGGCGACATCTTGCTAGTGACCGAAAAAGCCACCAACAAGCTCACCACATACCGTGTGCGCAGCGATGGCAGCATTGACGCGCCAGTAGTGACAGCGTCAGTAGGCGTCACACCGTTTGGTTTTGCCTTTGATCGACGGGGCAATGCGCTGGTGTCAGAAGCCTTTGGTGGAGCTAGCAATGCCAGCGCCGTGTCATCGTACAGGTTTACCCATGCTGCGCCTACCAGCCCCGTCGTCGTCAGTCCCTCATTGGGCACCACGCAAACCGCTGCCTGTTGGGTGGTGGTGACTCCCAATAGTCGCTATGCCTATGTGACCAACACAGGGAGCGACACCGTAAGCAGCTATGCGGTGGCCAAATCTGGCGCGCTGTCGTTGGTGCAAGGCATTGCGGCTACCGCCGGAGCAGGGCCGATTGATGCAGCCATCTCTCCCAATGGTCGCAACCTGTATGTGCTCAATGGCCGTGGGCAAACGATTTCTTCGTTCGCCATTGCCCGTGATGGCGGCCTAGCCAACCCCGCCAGCGTCGGTGGGCTGCCAGCGGGGGCCAACGGCCTGGCCGCCAACTAACGCCTGCTAGTCAGATGGCCTGCCCAGAGCAGGCCACTGGAAGTACCTGCGCGTAGACGGCATTGACTACCTGTTTGATTTGTCCAAAGACGACCGCGAACGCGCCAACCTAGCAGAGCGCGAGCCTGCACGTTTGGCCAGCATGCGCGCGGATTGGGAAACGTGGGAGACCGACATGCTGCCCATCGCACCGGTTGCTACGGTGAGCTTGGGGTATTCGGTGAAGGATATGCCGCAGCGGTGAGGGAGGGATAAAACCGATAGAGTGATAATGTTGGCCACAGTCACCCACTGACCAACAACTTGCAACGCCCTGCTGAAAATCGTTGCCAAAGTGCCCTTATGAACGCCTTAACTTCTTGTCACACCGGCATAAAAACCATCCTAGAGCAGGCGCGTGGTAAAGCGCGGTCGGCGGTGAATGCAGCCATGGTGGAGGCCTATTGGCTGATGGGCCAGCGGATTGTGTAGGAGGAGCAGCAGGGCGACAGCCGCGCTACCTACGGGCAAAGGTTGCTGGAGAATCTTTCCAAAGAACTCTCTGCCAGCTTTGGCAAAGGTTTTTCGTATGCCAATTTGCGCAACTTTCGCCAGTTTTACCTCACCTACCCCGACCAAGCGATTTGCTACACGGTGTGTAGCAAATTGAGCTGGAGCCATAACCGGCTGATCATGAGGGTGGATGACCCTCAAGCCCGCAGCTATTACCTGCAGGACGGCGCGCAGCAGCAATGGAGCGTGCGGCAGCTGGAGCGCAACATTCAAACCCACAGCTTTCAGCGTCTGCTGTCTTCCCAGGCTGATGGCAGCCAAGTCAGCCCGGCAGGCGGCAATGCGCTGCTGGAATTCATCAAAGACCCTTATGTGCTGGAGTTTCTGCAGCTGCCTGAGACTGGCCAGCTCAAAGAAAGCAAGCTGGAACAGGCCATTATTAATGAGCTGCAGAAATTCCTCTTGGAGATGGGTAAGGGCTTTTCGTTTGTGGCGCGGCAAATGCGCATCAGCACCGAAACGAATCATTTTTATCTGGACTTGGTGTTTTACAACTACCTACTGAAGTGTTTTGTCATCATTGACCTGAAAACCGGCAAGCTTAGCCACCAAGATATTGGCCAGATGGATATGTATGTGCGTATGTTTGACGACCTCAAACGCGGAGAAGATGACAACCCCACTATTGGCATTATTCTGTGCGACAGCAAAGATGAAACCGTCGTTAAATACTCTGTGATACGAGAAAACCCCCGCAGCTTTTTGCTTCTAGATACCAGCGCATTTTGCCCACTGAGGACGAACTGGTTGCCGAGCTTGAGCGGGAAAAACGATTGATTGAAGGGCTGGAATGATGGATTTATCGCTACAACAGCAATAATAAAAGCTCAAAAAAAGCACAATGAGTTTCTAAAGGAACTTGGATTGCCTTTGCAGCCTTAGTCGCCTCTGGGAAAAGTACAAATTGAGCTTACGTTGCGTTGCAGCGTAGCCCCTTGTCAACCCACACCCCACCCCCACGTTACGGAGATGCGCTGATCATCAGCGTGTGAAGGAGTAGGTTATGTGGAAACGGCTGGCAGTGATTTGGACGGCTTTGCGCTTTGACCTGAAGCTGCTGTGGCGCGCGCTGCGCCACCCCCAGTCGCCGGGTTGGCTCAAGCTGGGCGTGGCGGGTTTGCTGCTGTATTTGGTCTCGCCCATTGACCTGATTCCTGACTTCATTCCCTTTCTTGGCGCGGTGGATGACGTGCTGATCGTTACTTTTGGCGTGAAGTGGCTTTTAAAGAAGCTGCCCGAGTCGGTGCGTAGCGCTATCCACATCGGCTAGAGGCAGTTCTGAAAGCAGGAGGGCTTGCCAGCGGCCACGCTGCGCAAGCCTTTAAACTTGGGGCTATGCAACTCGCCGCCCCCCAACTTAGCCAACACCTGCAAAAGGGTTTGAAGCCCCTGTACACCCTGCATGGCGACGAGCCGCTGCTGATCCAGGAAGCGGCGGACGCTATTCGCGCGCATGCTCGCACGCAGGGCTACACCGAGCGCACGGTGCATACCGCGCAAGGCGCGCACTTCGACTGGAGCGAGGTGCTGGCCTCGGGCGGGTCGCTCAGCCTGTTTGCCGACAAGCAGATCGTGGAGGTGCGTGTACCCACCGGCAAGCCGGGCAAAGAGGGCAGCCCCGCCATACAGCAGCTTGCCCAGGCTAGCAAAGACAACGACAGCACCCTCACCCTGTTTATTCTGCCCAAGCTGGACAAGCTGACGAAGACCGGCGCTTGGTTTGGCGCGCTGGAGAGCTTTGGCATCACCATGCAGATTGACAGCATCGAGCGGCGCGCGCTGCCCCAGTGGATCGCCCAGCGCATGCAGGCCCTGCACCTGCGCGTGAAGGGCGGCGAAGAGGGCGAGCGCACACTCAAGTTTTTTGCCGACCGGGTAGAAGGCAACCTGCTGGCCGCGCACCAAGAGATGCAAAAGCTGGCCCTCCTGCACCCTGGTGATGCGGCGAACCCGCGCGAGCTGAGCTTTGACGAAGTGGAAGCCGCCGTGCTGAACGTAGCCCGCTACGACGTATTCAAGCTCAGCGAGGCCGTGCTGGCAGGCAATGCCGCCCGGGTGCAACGCATGCTAGACGGCCTACAAGCCGAAGGCGAGGCCACCGTGCTGGTGCACTGGACGCTAAGTGAAGACATCCGCGCCCTGCACCGCCTGCGCAGCCTGATGGACGAAGGCAAACCCCTGCCCATGGCCCTGCAAGAGGCGCGGGTATGGGGCATGAAGCAAAAGCTGTTTGAACGCATCTTGCCCCGCCTGTCCTCTGTCGATGCCGCCAACCTGCTGCACGCTGCGCACCAGGTAGACGGCATAGTGAAGGGCCTGAAGCAACCCGGCTGGCCAGCGGACGCCTGGGTGGCGCTGCACCAACTGGCGATGATGGTGTGCAAGATCGTCGTTTAGGTCGTATTTATATGCTATTTCGTGCTGTAGCCCAATAGAATATTGCGGGAGCAGCTACTGAATATATAGCTAGTAATGTGCGATGAATGCATCCACACGGTACGCACCGGCACCCCAAAGCAGCTCCTGCGCGCTGCGCAAACCACTTTTGCAACGCAAAAATGCGAAAATACGCCCATGAACGCCATTTCCACCACCGAACTGATGCAAGCACTGGGGCTGCAAGCCAAAACCGCCTCCACCCACATCGCGCGCGCGCCAGCGGCTGTCAAAAGCGCGGCATTGCGCAAGCTGGCGGCGCTGCTCCGTGCCAACGTGCAGGCCCTGCAAGTTGACAATGCCAAAGACCTGGAGCGGGCCACGGCCAATGGTTTGGCTGCGCCGCTGGTAGACCGCCTGAAACTTACGCCGCAAATATTGGAAACCTGCGCCCAGGGCTGCGAGCAATTGGCCACCATGCCCGACATCATTGGCGAAATCACGGCACTGCGCCAGCAGCCCAGCGGCATCCGCGTGGGGCAAATGCGCGTGCCAATTGGCGTGTTTGGCATGATTTACGAGAGCCGCCCGAATGTGACGATTGAGGCGGCTTCGCTGTCGATCAAGAGCGGCAATGCCTGCATTTTGCGCGGCGGCTCCGAGGCGATAGAGTCGAATCGCGCACTCGCCACCCTGGTGCGCCAGGCCCTGCGCGAGAGCGGCCTGCCTGAAGACGTGGTGCAACTGGTGCCCACCACCGACCGCGAGGCTGTGGGCCAGCTCATCACCATGCCGCAGTATGTGGACGTGATCATCCCGCGCGGTGGCAAGGGCCTGATCGAGCGCATTAGCCGCGATGCCAAGGTGCCCGTCATCAAACACCTGGACGGCAACTGCCATGTGTATGTAGATGCCGCCTGCGACATCGCCATGGCGGTGCAGGTGGCCGACAACGCCAAGACGCAAAAGTACAGCCCTTGCAATGCGATTGAGGGCTTGCTGGTGGCAAAAGACGCGGCGGCAGAGTTTTTGCCTAAGATTGCGGCCGTTTATGCGGCCAAGGGCGTAGAAATGCGCTGCGATACGGCTGCAGCCCAATTATTACGTTCGCAAACAGCTATTAACTCAGTAGCAAAAATTGTGGATGCCACAGAGCAGGATTGGTTTGAAGAATACCTGGCCCCCATCATCAGCATCAAAATTGTGGATGGTTTAGACGCAGCCATTGCCCACATCAACCACTACTCGTCGCACCACACGGACGCCATCATCACCAGCAACCACATGCACGCCCAGCGCTTTTTGCGTGAGGTGGACTCGGCCAGTGTGATGGTGAACACCAGCCCGCGTTTTGCCGATGGATTTGAGTTTGGCCTGGGGGCCGAGATTGGCATCAGCACCGATAAATTCCACGCACGCGGGCCGGTGGGTATTGAGGGGCTGACCTCGCTGAAATACGTGGTGTATGGCGATGGGGAAGTCCGCGCTTAAGGATTTATATGCCTTTTAGGCCTTTAGCCGAATAGAATATTGCGGGAGCAGCTACTAAATCAGTAGTGACTATAGTTCTCAAAATTCAATAAAGATAGGCAAACTTCTCTATGTGCCAGCTGCTGGGCATGAACTGCAACACGCCGACGGACATCACGTTCAGTTTCAGCGGCTTTGCCCAACGCGGTGGCAACACTGACCACCATGGTGACGGCTGGGGTGTGGCGTTTTTTGAAAGTCGTAGCCAAGCGGTGCCTGACGGGCTGCCCGTTTTGCAAGTTGCCGCGCATGACTCTGCACAAGACGCGCAACATGACGGTAAGGGCCTGCGCCACTTCGTAGACCACACCAGCGCCGCCACCTCGCCAGTGGCCGAGCTGATTCGCCGTTACCCGATCAAAAGTAAAAACGTGATTGCGCATATCCGCAAAGCCACGCAGGGCGTGGTGGCGCTGGAGAACTGCCACCCCTTTGTGCGCGAGCTGTGGGGCCGCTACTGGGTGTTTGCGCACAACGGCGATTTAAAAAACTTTGCCCCACGCCTGCATGGCAGCTTTCGCCCCGTGGGCAGCACGGACAGCGAGCTGGCTTTTGCCTACATCATGCAAGAGCTGGCCAAATCGCATGCGGGTGTGCCATCGGTGGCGGAGTTGACGATTACTTTGCGCGAGATTGCGGCGCGCATTGCCCCGCACGGCACGTTTAACTTTTTGCTCTCCAACGGCCAGGCGCTGTGGGCGCACGCGTCGACGAACCTGTACTACGTGCTGCGCCAGCACCCGTTTGCGCATGCGGCCTTGGTGGACGAGGACGTGAATATCAACTTTGCCGAGCACACGAACGTGCATGACCGGGTGGCGGTGGTGGTGACTGCGCCACTGACTTCCAATGAGGCTTGGCTGCGTATGGAGACTGGTGAGCTCAAGGTGTTTGTAGACGGCCAGGTGGTGGGTTGATATCTCTGTGCGTTCAGGCGTGCAAGAGGTTCATCTTCCCACTTGGGCGGTTGATGAGTGATCGAGCGTTTACGGATCGCGCTGGGTTGGCTCCCGGCGATTGAGCGTATGCAAATCGCCCTCATGCTGGAGTACCAGAAATCGGTCAATTTGCATACGCTCAATCGCCTGTACACATGGTGGAGTGCTACCCGTAGTCGCCGACACAAGCAGACAGGAAACCACCCGTAGTGCGCTACGTTGGTCGCACACGGTTAGGTGTTTGTCAGCCGACCGATTTCTGGTACTCCAGTATGAGGGCGGATGATAAACACCTCATCGTGCGTACGATACAAAGGCAAGCGCTCCCACGGTAGGCGCGTGTTCAATCAAGGCGAAAAGATACTCAGACAGCCACGTTTTCTTAGGTGAATATGCCCGTAGCCCAACAAAATATAGCGTAAGCAGCTAGTAAATCTATAGCGCCTTACGTACCCACCCAGAGCGCAACATCCAATGCGCCATCGGCTGCGTGAGAAATACGGTGCACAAAATGCGTGTGAGATGGAACGACGTGACGATGGGTGCGCCGTAGCCAAAGGTTTTGGAGATGATGCCCATCTCAGTCATGCCGCCGGGGGCTAGGGAGAGAAACGCCGTCATCACCGGCAGGTGCGCGCCCATGGCGATCAGCATGGCGGCACCAATGCAGACGGCCAAGATAGCCACCGTGACCGCTGCTACGGCCGCCAACGTGCGTGGCGCGCGGGTGAAGAATTCGGGGGTCATGTTTTGGCCCAAGGCCCAGCCAATTACCAGTTGCGCGGCCAGCAGGCCCAGGTCGGGCATGTGGGCGAGCAGGCCTTGGGAGGCGCAGGCCCCGCTGACTACCAGCGCACCCAGCACCCACGCATTGGGCATATGCCAACGCGAAAAGGCCCAGCCCACGAGCGTCGCCACGGCCAGCAATACGCCTGCCCAATGCAAGGCCAGCGCGTCCACCCCCACAGACGGCGGCACACTGGCTGCGCCAGTGGCCCAGACGATGAAGGACGCGCCAAAGGTCACCATCATGATGCGCACGGCGTGGGCTGAAGCGACGACGGCAGCATCCGCCCCGGCGCGCTGGGCTTGCACCGACATCTCGGCGGAAGCACCCAAGGCCACGGCATAGATGGCAGTCGGCCCATCGACCTTGGCCAGATTTTGCAAGCAGCGCGCGGCCAGCACTGACATGGCCAGGCCGACCAATGCACCCAACACGATCCACCCTGCCAGCCCCGCCATTTGCGCGAAGACTACGGGCGTGAAGTACAGGCCGATGGCGCTGCCAATATAAATTTGCGCAGCCTTGCGTGCGGGCACTGGCTGGCGGCTTGCCTTGCCTGCCATGCTGATGCAGGCCACGCCGAGCATAGAGCCGAGCAGCCAAGGCAGGGGCATGTGGATGGCAGATGCAGCAGAGCCACCCGCAATGGCGCAAGCAACGGTGGCGAGAAATTGCAGCGCTTGACGCGCAGTACCGCCCGCGCTGCGGTCACCTCCATGTGTGGGCAGACTCATGAACCCAGGTAGGTACCGCCGTTGATGTGCATCACCTGGCCCGTCACAAAGCGCGCCTGCGCACTGGCCAGATAGGCCACCATGGCAGCCACTTCTTCCGCCGTGCCGCGCCGCTCCAGCAGAGGCTGGTGCTTGGCATGGTGCTGCGGCGTGCCTGTGGCGGTGCTGGCATTGCGCGCGGTGGAGATCATGCCGGGCGCTACGCAGTTGACCGTGACCTTAGGTGCCAGCTCATGCGCCAATGCACGCGTAAGGCCAACCAAGCCCGCCTTGGCCGTCACCACATGCGCGCGCAGGGCTGCACCGGTATGCCCGGTGAGGCCGCCGATGTTGATGATGGCTCCCGCTGGCGACTTTTGCAGCAACGCCTCTGCGGCTTGCGCACAAAAGAAAGCCCCGTCCAGCACCACAGCCAACGTATTGCGCCAGTCGGCCACACTGATCTGTGCCATCGGTGCTTCGTGCCGCACTGCTGCGTTATTCACCAACACATCCAGCCGCCCCCAGTGCTGCTCTATCTGCTTCATCATGCCCTGCACAGCAGCCTGATCCGTCACATCGGCCACGCACAGCAGCGCAGGTGTACCCAAAGCTTGCAGCTCGTCCACCACCGCTTGGCCTTCAGCTACCGAACTGCGCACGTTGATGGCGACGGCGAAGCCTTGTTGCGCCAATGCCAACGCAATGGCGCGGCCAATGTTGCGGCCTGCGCCGGTGACTAGGGCGACTTTGTGAGTGGTCATGGGTGTATGCATCGTGGGCGTTATGGTTTATTGAGCGTTCAGAGATTTCCGCCACCGGGTTTGGGTACGCCCCGGCACTTGGGGTGATTGGCTACGCGGCTGTCCCCCGTGGCGGCCTAGGGCCGCCGACTCCTCCTTTATGCCGCTTCGCCACTCACCCCAAGCGCCGGGGCAGCGAACTTCAGTGGCACACAAAGGTTGAGATTCTGTCGCATTGCCTGTATCTGCCCTTGCTGGCGTGCATCGCTTGAAAACCCGCCTCGCCTCCAAGATCAGGCCGGTGGTGCGCTCAGCGCAGCGGCATAAAGGAGGATAGGGGTAGAGAAGGACTTTCATCCTCCCCTCCCTCCGAACCGTGCTTGCGGTTCTCCCGCACACGGCTCTCCAGTTAGTGGTTTCCTCATCAGGATTGGCTCGCGCTCTGATGGGC
>JANMTF010000216.1:0-7042 GCA_031390175.1 Polaromonas sp. | reverse complement strand
CGCAGTGTGCGCCGCCAGCGCCTGTCTGCTGGTGCTGTTTACACTGTGCTTTGGGCTGTTGGCTGGCCTGGTGCTGGCCGTGGGCGACCTGCGCACCACCATCGACATTGTATTTGCCCGCGTGCCGCCCCTGGTGTGGCTGCGTGCAGCTTTCTCGGCCTGGCTGCTGGGCGGGGTGTGCGTGACCGCCGCTGTGCTATACGCCTGGCCGGGCACCCAGCAAGCGCACTCAGGCATGGGTGCCCACCGTATGGGCATGCGCGCCATGCTGGTGGCTTCAGCTGCGTGTGCAGGCACAGGCATGTTCATGAACTGGGTGGCCGGCCTGCTGGGCTGGAACGGGATGGTGGCGTAGTTCTGCTCGCTAGTGCGGGAACATCCCTAGTTCATGGGATGTAATTCCCCCCGATTTAAGTGACAATTGCACACAAATACCCTGTCGGTATTTTGGAGTTGTTACGATGCTAGTTGTTTTAAGAAGCCGGTTCATCAAGGCGATATCGGCCGTGTTGGCAGTGAGTGCAGTTTTGGCTACGTCTGGGGCTTGTGCCCAAGCTGCCCCGTCGTCAGAGCAGATGATCGAGCAGCTAAAAAAGCCGCAAAGCCGCAGCCTGCGTAACCTGAACGTTGAGGCGGTGAGCCCTAAGGCTGTTGAGGCAAACACACCTGCCGCTGGTGCCGCTGGTGCCCCTGCCCCTGCCCCTGCCGCTACAGCTGCCCCGCCTCACGACCAAAAAACCGGTGTGGCTAACGCCCCCGCAGCTACCCCTTTTAGCCTGGCCGCAGCGGCTAACCCTATCGGCGCGCCCGAGGCCAAGCCCTCGCTGTCCCTGCTGATTCAGTTTGACCTGAACTCCGCCCGCGTCAAACCCGAAAGCCAGCAGGCCTTGGCCAACTTGGCCGTGGCGCTCAAATCGCAAGAGCTGCTGTCGGCCCGCTTCGCCGTCGAGGGCCACACCGATGCCACTGGCCGCGCCGACCACAACCAGCGCCTGAGCCAGCAGCGCGCCGACGCGGTGCGCGACGTGCTCACCGCCCAAGGCGTAGCCCGCCAGCGCCTGCAAACCGCTGGCAAGGGGTCCGCCGAGCTGGCCAACAGCGCCGACCCCGCGTCGTCTGAAAATCGCCGTGTACGCATCGTCAATTTGGAATAAAAATATGCCACTAAAGCCTATAGACCAGCAAAATATCGCGGGGCAAACTATCAAAGTAGTAGCGTCAGCAGCAGCCATTTTGTGTGCAAGCCTGCTGCTACCCAGCCACGCGCAGACCAAAGCGGGCGCTGCGCCCGATGGGCGCAACCTGCAAGTGCAAGCCGTCGCGCACAGCGCCGCTGCCACAGCCAACAGCAACCAACGCGTGGCCTTGGTGATCGGCAACGCCGCCTACAAAGAAGCGCCGCTGACCAACCCCGTCAACGACGCACGCGCCATCGGACAGGCGCTGCAAGAGTCTGGCTTCACGGTAATTTTGCGCGAGAACACCGACCAGCGCGGCATGCTGGCCGCCCTGCGCGAGTTTGGCGACAAGCTGCGCGGCGGCGGCACGGGTTTGTTTTACTATGCCGGCCATGGCATGCAAATCAAGGGCCGCAACTACCTCATACCCGTAGGTGCCAACGTAGATCGTGAAGACGAGGTAGCCTACAGCGCGGTCGATGCGCAAGCCGTGCTGGACAAAATGGAGTCCGCAGGCAACGCCGCCAACATCATGATTCTGGATGCCTGCCGCAACAACCCCTTTACCCGCAGCAGCCGCAGCGGCCAAAGTGGCTTGGCGCAGATGGAGGCCCCTGTGGGCACCCTGGTCGCCTTTGCTACCTCACCCGGTGCCGTAGCCAGTGACGGCGCGGGTGCCAACGGCCTTTACACCCAGCACCTGCTCACCGCCATGCGGCAAAACGGCAGCAAGGTAGAAGACGTGTTCAAACAGGTGCGCGCCAATGTGCGGCGCGATTCGCAGGGTAAGCAAGTGCCGTGGGAATCGACCTCGCTGGAGGGAGATTTTTACTTCAAGGGCGGGAGTGCTGGCAGTGCGGCTGCGCCCGCCGATGCCGGCGCAGCGCTGGAAACCGGGCTGTGGGATGCTGTGAAAAACAGCACCGTACCCATCGAACTGCGCGTCTACCTCAACCGTTACCCCACGGGGCGCTACGCGGCAGCGGCCAATGCCAAGCTGGCGCAGTGGCAGCCTGTGGCGGGCCCGGTAGCCGCCAGCGCAGGCACTGCCAGGCCAGCGGGCCCTACCGCAGTGCAAAGCACGGCTGCTAACAAAATGCCCGATGCCAACGGCGACGACCAAGCAGCCATAGACCAACGCACCAAGGAGCTGATGTTGGAGCTGACCGCAACAAAGAAACCTGCGCTTGCTGCGGTAGGCAATGCCAACGATGCCAGTGTCAACAGCTACGACCAAGCCGCGATAGATCGGCGCACGGAAGAGCTAATGGCAAGTTTGCGTACGTCGGGTGGTCCAGGGCAGTTGGTTGCGCCCGCCGCAGGTGCGGTGCTGCGAAAAAATGCTGCACCAGTCGCTACCAACTCGTTTGGGTATACCGTCGGTGACCGCTGGCGTTATCAGGTGGTGGATAAATTCAAGGGCGAAGTGGTCTCCAACTATGCGATGAAAGTAGATCGCATCGACACCAACGGTGATGTAGTCGTCGACAACGCTAGATCCGTTTGGGCTGCTAACGGTACTGCCAAATCCTTCACCCAAGGTGACCGTGTTCGCAAGTACAACGACAGCTTCCAGCAATACCCAAGCACTTGGCAGGAGGGGGCTAAAACCGCACTGAGCTACGAGATCAACAGCCATTCCAGCAATGGAAGTATTGAGAACCAAATAGTCAAAGGATCGATGGTGGTGAAGGCTCGGGAGCGCGTCAAAACACCCGCAGGCGAATTTGATGCCTGGCGTGTGGAGAAGGAGGAGTTTTGGGAGGTGCCCGCGAGTAACGCCCGTGGCCGTTTTAACATGGTGGCTTGGTATGTACCTCAATTGCGCCGTTATGTAGCTTGGGAAGAAGAGTCTCGCAACTCTAATGGCTCATTTAACCGCCGCGAGCGCCACGAACTCACCAGCTTCTCTGTGCGCGGCGCAGAGCACTTGGCGCAGCGTTAAGTCCTTTCAAAAAGCTTTCCATGCACTTCTGGCAGCGCTTTACCACTTGGCTCGGCGCACTGCCCGCCTCGCGGGTGACGTGGGCCTTGGCCTTGGCGTTTTGCCTGTGGGCGGTGCTGGACTTGTTCGCGCTGCGTTTGTCCAGCGGCTTGGCAAATTCCACCTACGACACCATGGTGCGCGCTCGCTTTTACGCCGCTGCACCCGACCCGCGTGTGGTGATCGTGGACATCGACGAAGCCTCGCTCGCGCACATGGCCAAGGAGTTTGGTCGCTGGCCGTGGCCGCGCGACACGCTGGCCACCGCGCTGGACTTTATAGAAAAGCAAAATCCGCAGGCGATTGCATGGGACATTGTGTTCAGCGATGCGGACCGCCTCTCGCCGGGCGGTGACAAAGCCTTTGACGAGGCCGCCAAGCGCAGCACGCACAGCCACTTTTCGGTAGTGCGCCTGCCTGCGGAATACGACCGCCAGAGCAAGGTGACGCGCGCTGCATTACCCGGCCTGTGGCTGGGCGCGGCTGTGCCGCGCGCTATGCAGGCGGGCCCCGTGGGCAGTGCCACAGCGGCTACGCCCAGCACGGCTGCGCCCAACCCTTTTGCACCCAACGCTACAGCATCTGCGCCATTGCCATCGGCCGCCTCTACAGTAGCCCTCATCCCGCCCGTGCTGCCAGCTGTAGCCGCAAGCAAGCTGGGCTACAACAATGGCTACACCGACGCAGATGGCGTGCTGCGCCGGTACCGGATGCTGGAGACTTTGAGCGACGGCAGCCAAATTCAGTCCATGGCACTCAGTGTGGCCAACGCATTGCAAGCACCTGTCACGGTTAACTCAATCACTTCTCCAGTTATGTTGTCTTTGACTGATGGTCTATATTTTGCAAAAAAAGAAGACGCGTTGATGCTCTGGCGCTCCAAAGCCAACCATTACCCGCGCGTGCCGTTTGCTGACGTGTTCAGCGTGGCAGAAGGCGGCCGAGCGCGCAGCCCAGTGCCCAGCTTTGCGGGCAAGATCGTGCTCATCGGGTCCACCGCGTCCAGCCTGCACGACATTCACCCCACACCCTTGGGCGCACAGCACGCGGGGGTAGACAGCCTGGCCACGGCGATTGACAACGCGGTGAACCAGCGCCACCTGGCCGAGCTGCCGCGCTGGCTGCAAGCGCTGCTGGCCATGGCCTTGTGCGTAGGCATGGCCTGGTGGGTGCAGCGCCACGGCATCGGCTCATTGGATGCGTCACTGCTACTGCTCCCCGGCGCGCTGCTGGGCATCAGCTACCTGTCGCTCAACGGCAGCCCGGTGTTTATCGACTTGCATTTGGCCGCTGGTATCGCCCTGCTGTTTATCGCCCTGCTGCGTATGTGGAATGGCTGGCGGCGCAACTTCTGGTGCGGCGAGCCAGCCGCCAGCGCACAGCCCCAAGGCATCATGGCGCTGCGCCTGGCGCTGCCCGCCGCCGGTGTAGGACTGGACGCGCTGATCCGCACGCTAGAGCTGCACGCCCCCCACTGCCGCGTGCTGGGCGGCGACGCTACCGCCAGCTGGCCCGCCCAATTACGCTGGCCCGAGCTGCACCAAGCCGCTGCCGTGGCCGGGCCTATGCAGCAGCTGCAGCACTTGCGCAGCAACCTGCTGTCACGCACAGCAGAGTCGAAAAAGCGCGCCACACTTACAGGCCTTACCGTCGCTGCGTGCAGCCAGCCGTATGCCGTAGAGCCTGGCATCAGCCGCGCTGCATGGGCAGAGCATGCCCGAAGCGCCTGTGCCACCGCGCCCCCCATGCCTGCCGCGCAGGCCACTTAAATTTACATTCTGGAGAAAACTATGCCGCGTCACACAACTATCTTCACCCACCTTGCCCAACTCACACATATCACTCACCTGGCTCGACCTGCCGGGGCGTTGCTGGTATCCATCGCTGCTGTATGCAGCGCAGGGAGCACCGTCGCCCAAACCATCCAGGCTGCACGGGCTACTGAATTAAGAGCAGACAAGCTCCCCAGCGCCAACGTAGTGGCCCAGGTTGCCGCTGGCGCAGCGCTGCGTGTGGTGAGCCTGGAAGGCGGCTGGGCCTATGTGGAGCAGGCCAGCGCCGCAGGCAACAAGCTGGGCTGGGTGCGCGCCTCCATGCTGGACATGCAGGCGGGCAGCTCAGCAGTATCTGGCAGCGCCACCGGCCGCCAGGCCACGGGCGGTGTGATCAACGCTGCGCTCACCCTGGGTGTGCGCAGCCTGCCTGCGCGCAGCAACCGCCATGCCCTCATCATCGGCATCAGCCAATATGCCGACAAAGACACTCCGCCCCTGCCCGGCGCGCGCATCGACCGCGAGTCTGCCACCCAAATGGCCAGCGCCATGCAAGTGCCCGGCAACAACATCACCTACCTGCAAGACAGCGATGCCACGGGTAACAACATTCGCCAAGCCCTGGCCAAGCTGAACGCGCGTGTGCAAGACGGCGACCGCGTGTTTGTGCACTACAGCGGCCACGGCACCCGCTTTAACGACCCGGCATCGGGCGGCTGTGTAGAAGCCCTGCTGGCCTACGACGGCGGCCAAAGCGGCACCATCACGAACCGCGAAATGAGCGAGCTGCTCAAACCCATCACCGCTAAAACCGACAAACTGTTTGTGATGTACGACGCCTGCCACTCAGGCGGCTTGGTTAACGCGGCCTCCACCGCCCGCACACGCGGCTTTACCAACGGTGAAGACGAGGGCACCTTGCGCCCCAAGTTTGCGTCCATCTCCGAGGAGTGCGGCCGCCCCGTCAACGTGAAAGGCCGCAACCTGCTGGTAGAGCAGGTGGCCAAAGGCGCGCTGCCGCAAGACGTGATCCACATCAGCGCCAGCAAAGACAACGAGATCAGCTTTGACGACTCCAACAAAGGCGGCCTGGCCACCCAGTTCATGCGCGACTGCATGCTGCGCGACGCGCAAGACCTGGACGGCTCCGGCGCCATCAGCATGGAAGAAATTCGCCAGTGCGCGCAAACCAAAATCGACAAACGCATGAGGAACGATGCCAACTTCAAGGCACACAACATCCAGCTGTCTGGCAACACCGGCTTCATCCCCGCATGGTTCAGCCAGGCCACGCCAGGCGCTGCGCAGGCTGCTGCAGCGGCTGCGCCCACACCGCCAGTCGCCTCGGTGTTGACCAATCCGCCCAAGCCTATTGCAGTTGCGGTGGCCGCTGCCGCCGTGCCTGTGCCCGCTACAGCAGTACCCGCTGCTGCTGCCGCGGTAGCCGCCGCGCCGGTCGCAGTAGCCTCGCCTCTGGCCATTCCCGTGCCACCCACAGCAGCCCCCACAGCCATGACCGGCGCGCAAGCCCTGCAGCAAATGTTTGACCAGCGCGATGCCAAGCGCACCGTGCGCGTCGTAGTGAACAAAGAGCAACTCAAAATCGGCCAAGACAGCCTGGACTTTGCCGTGCAGTCCGACCGCGCAGGCTACGTGTATGTGGCCATGGCAGGCTCAGACAACAAATCCCTGTACCTGCTGTTCCCCAACGACCTGGACCAAAACAACAAAATTGAAGCCAACCAACAGCTCATGCTGCCCCGCCCCAACTGGCGCGTCAAAGCCGGTGGCCCCGAGGGCCGCGACAACCTGCTGATCTTCGTAGCCGACGGCCCGCGCGACCTGACGCAACTAGGCGCCAGCAAAACCGGCCCCTTCGTCACATCCCTCAACAACAGCCAAGGCCGCGCCAGCCTGGGCGCCCTCATGTCCACCGGCAAAACCGTCACCTCCCAAGAATGCACCAACGCCAGCGCCCGGCGCAATAACCCGCTGTGTTCGGATGCGTATGGCGCGGCGATGGTGACGGTGGATGAGGTGCGATGAATGCCATTTGAAGACAAGTTTCAGTACTCGTTATATTTTTTCGGCATAAAACGCTCTGAAAT
>JANMTF010000208.1:0-4839 GCA_031390175.1 Polaromonas sp. | reverse complement strand
ATTAAAACTACAAACAACAAGCAACGTGCCACTACAAACTATTTTGACTTTCGACCCAAAAAATGACCTAAGTGCTTGAATTCATTGGAGCGCCCAGCCGGGGAAATCGGAAATCGGGTGGGGAAGTGTCGAACCTGAGAGGGGCTGCGCATTGGGCGTATTGAGCTTAAACACATCTCCTCGGTAGATCAGCTCTCCCGCCGACTGTACCGATTGCTGCAATAGCTGTAACCGGGAAGTGCTCGTGGCATCCAGCTGTGCGCTACAGTGTTCTGAAGTCGCAACAATCGTAAAAATGAGGGGTAGCATGGCATGGAGTTTCAAGAGTTTGGGCATAGAGCGGCTCGCAGGTGGTGGGTGAATCGTGTTGACAGCGCTACTGTACGGAATCGCTGCGACAGTTAACAGGCGTACAACCTCAAGCTACTATTGCAAAAAATGAAATAATCCACCTATGGATCAATTGCGTTCACTCCGTGTTTTTGTGCAGGTAATGGCGACAGGCAGCTTCACGAAAGCTGCCCAGGCGCTTGACATGACCCCGGCGGTGGTCACCCGAGCCGTGGCTGACTTGGAGGCGCATTTGGGCGCTCGCCTGCTCAACCGCACCACGCGGCGTTTAGCCTTGACGGTGGTGGGCGAAGTCTATCTTGATCAAGCCAAGCGTATTTTGGTAGATTTAGACGAAGCAGATGCACTGGCAGGCGTAGCTATTACCCAGCCCAGAGGCAGACTCAGGGTGGTATGCCCACCGGCTTTTGCTGTGCATCAACTGGCCCCGCACCTGCCACGTTTTCGATCGCTGTATCCGCATATCGGATTGGAATTGGAAGCTCCTGGCCCGGTGGGTTTTGCCAATGAAAATTTTGATGTGTCGATCTTGTCAGTGGTGCAAAACTCCTTGCAAGGCGACTTTGTTGCGCGGCAACTGGCATGCTCATCATTTATAGCCTGCGCGGCACCAAGTTACCTGGCGCGCTGTGGCCGCCCCTTGCATCCCGACGATTTACTTCAGCATGACGGCTTGTTGCCCGCTGTAGCGTCGGTGAAGCATGAGTTAACGCTGCACCGCCACACGCCAGAGCCGTCGTCGCCAGGCGCCAACACCGTAACCGTGCAGCTACCTCCACTTGCGTTGAGTACCACCCACATCGATATGATCTTTGCATCCACGGTAGCGGGACTGGGTATTGCTGGCCTGCCTTCCTTTGTGGCCGCAGAGGCCATTCGTGATGGTCGGCTCGAACGCGTGTTGCCCGAATGGCACGGCACCACGCTCACCATCTACGCGGCCATACCCACCCGTAAACACACTCCGGCAAGCACCCGCCTATTCATCGACTTTTTGGTGCAAACTTTTGGCGGAAAGAACCGAGACCCATGGCTGGCACCGGCTCACAAGATACCCCACTCAAAGATCAATCCAAAAAGCTAACACCTAATCCAGCGGCTTGATGCCCATATCAGCCGCCAGCTTCACCCACTTTTGCGCATCGCCTTCCAGGCGCTTCTTAAAGTCTTCTGGCGTTCCTACTGCGGCGTCCATTGACAGGCCAGCCAAGCGCTCTTTGGCGTTGGGCGTGGCGGCTGCTTTGGCGAGTGCGGCGTTGAGTTTGTCCACCACGGCTTTGGGAGTGCCAGCGGGGGCTAGCAGGCCGAACCATTGCTCGTAGTCCATGCCTTTCACGCCCAGTTCGGCCAGGGTGGGCACATCGGGAAAGTCAGCGTGGCGTTTGGCGGTGGTCACAGCCAGCATATTGAGCTTGCCGCTTTTGTGGTGCACCGCAGCGCTGGCCATGGTGGTGAGCATCAGGTCGGTTTGGCCACCGATCAAGTCGATCAGCGCGGGCGAGCTGCCTTTGTAGGGCACGTTGGTAAACTCCGCGCCCGAACCTGCGCGCATCAGCTCGACCACTATCGAGCCAGAGCCGATCATGGCCATAGTGACTTTGCCAGGCTGCGCTTTGGCCGCGTCAAGCACTTTGGTGGCGACGATGCGGTTAACACCCTCTGGCGTGGCCTTGACGGTGTGCAGTGCGGTGCCTACGACCTTGTCAACGAACGCGGGGTTGCCAAACAAGAAGGCGGGGGTTTTGGCCAGCAGACCTACAGGGGTGAAGTCTTTCACTGCGTCGTAGGGCATTTTGCGGGTGTAGATAGGCGCAGTGGTGTGGAAAATATCTACCAGCACCAGGGTGTAGCCGTCGGCCGCAGACTTGGCCACTGCGTCGGTGCCGATGATGCCATTGGCACCGCCTTTGTTGTCCACCACCATGGTTTGGCCCAGCAAGGTGGCCATCTCTTGCGCTACCAAGCGGCCTGCTGCATCCGAGCTGCCGCCTGCGGGGAAAGGCACCACCAGCTTGATAGGCTTGGCAGCGGGAAACTCTTGCGCAAATACCGGTGCGACGAAGCCCACAGAAGCTGCTGCGAGCAGGCCGGCGAAGTGGCGGCGAGAAAATTGACGGTAAGAGATGAGACTACGGCTTGTCATGGCTTGAATGCACTCTGCAAATTAAAAGTTTAGTCTAGCATGCCGCAAGCTGCTGCTACACCGCTTCCAACTCCAGCAATTGCGCCACTGTCTGCTTGCGCCGCACCAAGCGGGCTTGGCCGTCCTGCACCAGCACCTCAGGTATCAATGGCCGTGAATTGTAGTTAGACGACATGGACGCGCCGTAGGCTCCGGTGTCATGAAAAACCACCAGATCGCCCACCTTGGCAGCAGGCAATGGCCGAGTGAGCACCACGCCGCCCTCGCCTTGGGTAAACACGTCGCCCGACTCGCACAGCGGCCCAGCCACGACGGTATCTTGAAGCGGGCCAGGTGCGTCGGCTCCGTCAGAGCCCATGACGCTGATACCGTGGTAGCTGCCGTACATGGATGGGCGCATCAAGTCGCTAAAGCCTGCATCTACCATCACAAAATGGTTGCGCCCCATCTGCTTGGTGGCACGCACCTCGCTGACCAGCACGCCCGATTCAGCCACCAAGTAGCGGCCCGGCTCCAGCTCTAAGGTAACGGGGTTGCCCGTCAGTGTGGCGATGTGCTGGCGCGCGGCGTCCCACATGGCAAAGTAGCTGGCGGTGTCTATGCTGGGCTCGCCCGCTTGGTAGGGCACTGACAGGCCACCGCCCGCAGACACTGCGGTAATCGGCATGCCGAGGGCCAAGGCGGTGGTGACCAAGTCAACCATCGCACCACACACTTGCTGCAGGTGCGCGTAGTCCACACCCGAGCCGATATGCATGTGCAGGCCCAGCAGATTGAGCTGGTTGCTGCGCACTTTGGCGCAGGCCAGCGGCAGGTCGGTATGCCAAATGCCGTGCTTGCTGTGCTCGCCGCCAGTGTTGGTTTTATTGCTGTGGCCATGGCCAAAACCGGGGTTGATGCGCAGCCACACTGGGTGGCCGGGCTTGAGAGCGCCGATTTGGTCCAGCATGTCGGCAGAGCCGCAGTTGATGGGGATGCCCAGCTCCACCAGCCGCAAGAGTGTGGCGCGGTCTAGCAGGTCGGCGGTGAAGACGACTTCATAGTGGCCACTATTTACTCCACCGCACAGACCGGGCGTGTAACCTGCGGCAAGCGCGCGCTCCACCTCGCCTAGTGAGACGGCATCTACCACCACGCCCAGGCTGCGCATCAAGCGCAAAATGTGCGTGTTGGAGTTGGCTTTCTGGGCAAACCGAATGACGTCAAACTGGCGTAGAGCCTTGACTTGGGCGGTGATGGTGGCTGCGTCGTACACCCACACGGGGGTTCCGTGCTGCTGGGCTATGTGGGCTAAGGTGGAGTTGGAAAAGGGGTTCATAGCTGTCGATCATGCCGTGGGTATTAGATTCAATCAATGCCACTTTTGTTGATTGTCTATTCATTTTTGATATAGTCACGCTTCATGCCCCAACCCAGCACTGGCGTTCCCGCCCTCACCCATAGGCAATTGACCATGTTCAGAGCCATCATGCTGCACGGCAATTTAAGCCACGCAGCAGAGGTGACCGCGTCGTCCCAGCCCACGCTCAGCCGAGAGCTGGCGCGGCTGGAACAGGTGCTGGGCTTTAGCTTGTTTGACCGCATCAGCGGCCGCTTGCGCCCCACTGTGCGGGCCATGGCCCTGATGCAAGAGGTAGATCGCTCGTTTGTGGGCATAGACCGCATAGCGGCCACCGCGCAGGCACTGCGCACGCAAACCACGGGGCATTTGCGCCTGGCCTGCCTGCCAGCGCTGGCACAGGCTTTTATGCCCCACGCGTTGGCGCTTTTTTCAGCCCAGTTGCCCGAGGCCAGCGTGAGCATCACGCCCCTGGAGTCGCCTTGGCTGGAGCAGGCTATGGGCCAGCAGCGCTACGACCTGGGCTTATCTGAAACCACCCAAGCGCCCACGGGTGTGGCGCTGCAAGCCATTTTGAGTTTGAACGAGGTGGCGGTGCTGCCGCTGGGCCACCGATTGGCGCGCAAAAAGTTGCTGCAGCCGCAAGATTTTGCAGGGCAGCGCTTTATCAGCCTAGCCCCTGACGACCCCTACCGCCAACAGATTGACCAGATGTTCAGCCAAGCAGGCGTGCAGCGCCAGCTCAGCATTGAGACCGCCAGCGCCGTAGCCGTGTGCGCCATGGTGCGGCGCGGCTTGGGCGTGGCGATTGTGAACCCGTTGACGGCGCTGGAGCTGGCTGACACGGGCTTGGTGGTCAGGCCGCTGTCGGTGGCGATTGAGTTCAAAATGAGCCTGCTGTTGCCACTGGTAGCGCCAGAGCACCCGCTGCGTGCAGCCTTGGTAAGCGCGATGGTGCAGGCGGGGCGGCAGTTGTCGCAGCCCGGCTAGCGGGCATTTTCACGTA
>JANMTF010000207.1:0-19641 GCA_031390175.1 Polaromonas sp. | reverse complement strand
CTTAAAACTACAGCTTATCGCGCTGCTTGCCAAAGGTCTTCCAAAACGCCGCTTCCTGCGTGGCGGCAAAGTTGATGCGCATCAAGGTACTAGGCTGGTTGCGGCTGGCGTGGAAGAGCGCGCCGGGGGCCAGCAGGTAGCCGTCGTCTAGCATGTGCTGGGCCAGCACGTCGGTGTCTACGCCCGTGTCTACCCAGCCAAACAGGCCCGCTGGCTCCGCGGCAAAGGTGCAACCGGCTTGCATCGCCAGCTTCACGCTGCGGGTGCGTGCGGCGTCCAGCCGGGTGCGGATGCGCTCGGCGTGGCGGCGCAGGTGGCCTTGCTCTATGCAGATGGCCAAGGCTTTTTCCAGCAGGGCGGGGGTGGTGAGGGTGGAGAGCAGCTTGGTGTCCAGCATGCGCTCCACCAGGTCAGCCGGGGCTGCGATGTAGCCCACGCGCCAGTTGGGCGCGAGGATTTTGGCAAAACCACTGACATAGATGGTGCGCTGCAAACCGTCTAGCGCGCACATGCGGGTGGCGTGCTGGGGGGCGAGGTGGCTGTAAGTGTCGTCTTCAACAATATGAAAATCATGCTGGTTGGCCAGCTGAAGCACGCGGTGCGCACTGCCGGGGCTGAGGCAGTAGCCCGTAGGGTTGTGGAACACGCTCACACTCACAAACAACTTGGGCGCATGCTCTTTGCAGTACTTGGCCATCACCTCCACATCGGGGCCGTCGGCGCGGCGCGGCACTGGCAGTATGCGCATACCCAGCGCGTCGAGCCGGGCAAACTCTACCGCCCAGCCGGGCTCTTCCACCATCACGCAGTCGCCTGCTTTGAGCAAGGTGCGGCTCACTACGTCCAGCCCATGCGTTGCGCCTACGGTGGTGATGATGTGCTTCGCAGGCACGTCAATGCTTAAATCGCGCAGCTTGAGCGACAGGGCATTGCGCAGGCCGGTGTCGCCTTTGGGTTCGCCATATTTCAGGCTGGTTTCCAGCAGCGTTTTGCTGTGCGTCACCTTTCGCACCGCTGCGCACATAAAGTCCGACTCCAGCCACTCGGGTGGAAACACGCCCATGCCCGGCTGCGGCCAGTGGCTGCCCAGGCCGCCCCGGTTGTGGTGGAACATGCCGCGAATCAGCGCGGTGGCATCGATGCGGGCTTGCAGCCGGCCCGTCAGCCCCGTGCTGGCGCGCAGCGATATGCCACCAGGAATATCCTCTATCGCTCCTTTTTTAGTAGCTGCTACCGAGATATTCTTATGGCCTAGAGCCTGGTTTGCCTTAGAACCCTGGATATCCCGCACATAAAACCCGCGCTGCTTGCGCGCCTCTACCAAGCCTGCGGCCACCAAGTGGTCATAGGCTGAGACCACGGTGTGCGGGCTGACGCCGTGCTGGGCTGCGCACTGGCGCACACTGGGCAGGCGCGCGCCCGCGACCAGCAGCCGGTTGCGAATGCGCTCGGTAAAACGGGCCACCAGTTGGTCGGTCAGGCTCAGGGAGGAGGTGCGCATCAGCATGGCGGGGTGTCTTTCTGGAGCTGTCGTGTATCAGTGAAGTGGCCAGTACAGATATTGCGCTGATCTGCTTATCTGTATTGGTACTGTATTGTTTATCAATGTACAGTGCTTTCCATGCCTTTGCAATACGCGCCACTTTTTTAACTACCCCATCGCATGAGCCTACAAGAATTTACCGCGCTGTTGCTGTTGGGCACTGCCATGAGCTTCTCGCCTGGGCCCAACACCACCCTGTCTACCGCGCTGGCGGCCAACCACGGCCTGCGCCACGCGCTGCGCTTTGTGTGCGCGGTGCCTGTGGGCTGGGGTGTGCTGCTGACCGTGTGCGCTGCGGGTGTAGGCGGTTTGATTGTGGCCGTGCCAGCGCTGCGCATGCTGGTCAAAGTGCTGGGCGTGGCGTATTTGCTGTGGTTGGCGTACAAGCTGTCGCGCTCGGGCAGCTTGGCGCAGGCTGACTCGTCCCGGCTCAACGTCACATTTTGGCAAGGCGCGGCGCTACAGTTTGTCAACATCAAGGCCTGGATGCTGGCGCTCTCTCTGGTGGCGGGTTGGGTGGCTGGGCGCGCGGACGCGCTGGAGCGCTTTGCGGTGGTGCTGCCCACCATGATGCTGTTTGCCTTGGTCAGCAATTTGGCCTATGCCACAGTGGGAGCGCTGCTGCGCGACTGGCTCGCTGGTGGCAAACGCTTGCTGTGGTTTAACCGCGTGATGGCCGCTGTACTGGTAGCTACCGCGTTGTGGATGGGCACAGTATGAGCATGACACACGCACAAGACCGCGAAGCCCTGTTGTGGGGATCAATAGGAGTCATCCTGTTTGCCGCCACCCTGCCCATGACCCGTTTGGCCGTTGGCGCTGCTGAGGCACCCCAGCTCTCTCCGTGGTTCGTTACCTTTGGTCGCGCGGCGGTGGCGGGGCTGCTGTCTATTGCTTATCTGCTGTGGCAGCGCCAGCGCGGCACGCTCAAGGTGCCGGTGCGCGCCGAGCTGCCGCTGGTGGCCATGACGGCTTTTGGTGTCATCGTCGGCTTCCCGCTGTTTCTGGCGCTGGCCCTGCGCTACGTGCCCAGCACGCATGGCGCTGTCGTTACGGCCTTGCTGCCGCTGTCTACTGCCGTGCTGGGGGCCTTGTGGTTCAAGCAGCGGCCTTCCGCAGGCTTTTGGGCTTGCGCGCTGCTGGGCACCGGCTTGGTGCTGGCCTTCATGGTTTGGCGGCAATGGCAGGCCACGGGTGGCATCTATCTGGGCACCGCCAACATCTATCTCATCATTGCCATGACCACCGGGGCCTTCGGCTACATCGGCGGTGCGCGCCTCACACCGCGCCTGGGCTCGGAGCAAACCATTTGCTGGGTGCTGGTCTACGGCCTGCCCCTCACACTGCCCTTGGCTCTGTGGTTTGCACCCGGCAATGCGGCAGCAGTGAGCAGCATGGCCTGGGTGGGCTTTACCTATGTAGCGCTGTTTTCCATGTGGATCGGCTTTTTTGCCTGGTACCGTGCGCTGGCACTGGGCGCTGTGCGGGTCAGCCAGATTCAACTCGTCCAGCCTTTTTTAAGTTTGCTGTTTGCCGTACCGCTGGTGGGCGAGCGCCTGGACGGCATGACGCTGGCGTTTGCTGTGGCGGTGATAGCCACCGTGTATGTAGGCAAAAAAATGCCTGTAGGAGTGATGAAATGAATATGCACTGGCAACTGGCCGCGCGCGCCGAGCGCATGAACCCTTCGGTGATCCGCGAGATATTGAAGGTGACGGAGAAGCCCGGCATCATCAGCTTTGCGGGTGGCTTGCCGTCACCCAAAACCTTCCCTGTGCAGGCCTTTGCCGATGCCTGCGCCAAGGTGCTGCGTGACGACGGCCCTGCGGCTTTGCAGTACGCTGCCAGCGAGGGCTACCCGCCCTTGCGTGAATGGGTGGCCAACAGCTTGCCCTGGAAGGTAGACCCCACACAGGTGCTGATCACCACCGGCAGCCAGCAGGCGTTGGACTTGGTGGCCAAAATTTTGATCGATAAAGGCTCACGCGTGCTGGTAGAAACGCCCACCTATTTGGGTGCGCTGCAAGCCTTCACGCCGATGGAGCCAGAGTTTGTGAGCATTGCCAGTGATGCAGAGGGGATCGACGTTGACGATTTGAAAGAAAAAATGGGGGCTAGGGAAATGGGGTCAGATCCCAATTCAGGACGAGGCTCTGAACGGAGCGCGCAGTCTCCTACGAAATTGGGCTCTGACCCCACTTTTTCGTCTTCGCGAACTACAGCCCGCTTTCTCTACCTGTTGCCCAACTTCCAAAACCCCACTGGCAACACCATGAGCGAGGCGCGGCGTGTGCAACTGAGCGCCGCCGCCGCCCAACTGGGCCTGCCGATGTTGGAAGACAACCCGTATGGCGACCTATGGTTTGACCAGCCACCGCCCGCGCCCCTCACCGCGCGCAACCCCGAGGGCTGTATCTATATGGGCAGCTTTAGCAAAACGCTGGCACCCGGTTTGCGCCTGGGCTTTTTAGTCGCACCCAAGCAGCTCTACCCCAAACTCTTGCAGGCCAAACAAGCCGCCGACCTGCACACCCCCAGTTTTAACCAGCGCATGGTGGCCGAGGTGCTGAAAGACGGCTTTTTAGACCACCATGTGCCCACCATCCGCGCCCTGTACAAAGCGCAGCGCGATGCGATGCTGGCCGCGCTGGAGAAGCACCTGGCAGGCACGGGCGTGCAATGGAACACACCCGACGGCGGCATGTTCCTCTGGGTCAAGTTACCCGCTGGCATGGACGCGGTGGCTTTGCTACCCAAAGCCGTAGAGCGCAACGTAGCCTTCGTGCCCGGCGCGGCGTTTTACAGCGACGCGGCGCAAAAAAACACGCTGCGCATGTCCTTTGTGACGGCCAGTGTGGAGCAGATTGACGAAGGCGTTGCGCTGCTAGCGCAGACAATACGCGAACAATTACCTCGATAACTATAAAAGCACACAGCATGTACAGCGCAGCATTTATTTTTGAACCCGGCACGTACGACGAAAAATTCCACGAGCTGGACGCTTTGATTGAAGCGGCAGCCAATGCTACCGTGGGCTACTTGGGCTTGGAGGTTTGGAAGTCCACCGATGGCCTTAAAACGAACGCTGTCTATTATTGGCAGACCTTGGAGTCTCTCAAAGAATTTGCCACTCACCCCAAGCACCTGGAAGCGCAGCGCCAGTACAAGCGCTGGTACAAAGGCTTTCACATCGTGATTGCGCAAGTGATCAAATCGTATGGTGATGGTGCGCTCTCGCATATCACACCCAATGAAAGAGGGCACGCAGCATGAACCAACTCCACATCTGGGGCCGCATCAGTTCCATCAACGTTCGCAAAGTGGTGCTGGCCGCGCAGTGGATGGGCCTCAACTTCAAGCGCACCGACGCAGGTCTAAGTTATGGTGTTAACAAAACACCCGAGTATTTGCGCATGAACCCGAATGGGCAAATTCCGGTTCTGCAAGACGGTGACTTTACGCTGTGGGAGAGCAATGTCATCGTGCGCTACCTATGCGCAAAGCACTCCATGGGCAAGCTGTATCCGACAGATTTGCAACAGCGCTTTGATGCCGAGCGCTGGATGGACTGGCAGCAGACCACCATGAACAACGTGGGCCGCGCCGCTTTTGTGGAATGGATTCGCACACCCGGCCCGCAACCGGATATGGCAGCCATTGCCAAGTCGGTAGCCACGACCGAGCCGCAGTTGGCCATGCTGGAGTCCCATTTGGCGCAGCGCCCTTTTATGGCGGGCGATGTGATGACCATGGCGGATTTTCCGATTGCCTGCGAGATGCACCGCTGGTGGGGCTTGCCGCCGCAGCACCCCGCCCTGCCGCGCAGCGCCTACCCGCACTTGTCACGCTGGTACGCCGGCATTAGCGCGCAAAGCGCCAGCAAGGGTGTGCTGGATACTGTTTTGTCTTAAGGATTTTTTATGCAGCAACACGCCTTCAAACAGGTCGATGTATTTACCGCCAAGCCCTACTACGGCAACCCGTTGGGTGTGGTGCTGGACGGCACGGGCCTGAGCACTGCCGAGATGCAGCACTTTACTAACTGGACTAACTTGTCCGAATGCACTTTTGTGCTTCCGCCCACGCATGCAGAGGCTGACTATCAAGTGCGCATCTTCTGCCCCGGTCGTGAGCTACCCTTTGCAGGACACCCCACGCTGGGCACCTGCCATGCGTGGCTGGAAGCGGGTGGCACACCCAAAGCGCAGCACATTGTGCAAGAGTGCGGCGTGGGGCTGGTGAAGATCAAGCGCGACGCAGCCGCTGGCCGATTGGCGTTTGCTGCGCCGCCACTCATTAAGGGCGGGCCATTGGACGAAGCCGATGTGTTGCTGATAGCGCGCGGTTTGAAGATTGAGCGCAGCGACATTGTGGCCCACGCGTGGTGCGATAACGGCCCCAAGTGGCGCGGCGTGATGCTGCGCAATGCGGAGCAGGTGTTGGGTCTCAAGCCTGATGCTGCAATCCTGGCGGGCCTAGACATCGGGGTGGTCGGCCCGCGTGGCAAAGTGGGCGTAGTGGGCGCGCAAAGTACTGGCGACGACACTGCTTTTGAAGTGCGTGCCTTCTTCCCTGGCAACAACGGCTTGTGTGAAGACCCGGTGACGGGCAGCCTGAACGCCGGCATCGCGCAGTGGTTGATCGGCGCAGGCTTGGCACCCACCCGCTACATCGCTGCGCAAGGCACGGCGATGGCCCGCGCTGGGCGTGTGCATGTGGAACAAGACGGTGCAGACATTTGGATTGGCGGCGCGTCTGTTACTTGTATCGATGGAAAGGTAAGCTTATGAAAACACTGAGCACTGCCGGGCAGCCCCAAAGCGCGAAAGCCCCCACGGGGGGCAGCGCAGCACACCCAGTGGCAAGCGTGGGGGTCTGCAGCATCGATCACTTGGTCATCGTCGCTAACAACCTCGACCAAGGCGTGCAGTGGTGCGAAGCTACCCTGGGCATCACCCCCAACCCCGGCGGTGAGCACAAGCTGTTTGGCACCCACAACCGCCTGTTCAAAATCGCTACGCCAACCAACCCCATGGCGTATTGCGAAATAATTGCTATTAATCCAGGAGCTGCTCCCGCGATTAAACAGGGCGCTAAACGTTGGTTTGATATGGACAACAGCGCATTGCAAACTGCTGTAGCCATAGAGCCACGCTTGGTGCACTTTGTGGCTAACACACCCGATGTGACAGCCGCATGCGCTGCGCTATCCGCTCTCGGTATTGACCGTGGCCCGGCATTGCTAGCCAGTCGCCACACCAACAAAGGCGTGCTGCAATGGCAAATCACCGTGCGAGAGGACGGCCAGCGCTTGTGGAGTGGCACGCTGCCCACCTTGATCCAGTGGGGCAAAGAAGGCGATGCGGAGGCACTGCGCCTGCACCCACGCAACAGCTTGCCACGCTCCGGTGTCACGCTGCAAAGCATCACCTGCACCCATCCCGAAGCAGCGGCATTGCAAGCGGCCTATGGGGCTATCGGCCTGCAAGGCGTTGCCCTGCAAGAGGGCCCAGCCAAACTCAGCGTCACACTGCAAACGCCCAAAGGCTTGGTCACGCTGACTTCACAAGGACTTTGAATGTTTTCATTGCAACAAATAGAAGCCGCCGCGCAAGTGGTGTACCAAGATTTTCAGGCTACGCCCCAATACCGCTGGGGGCTTCTGTCTGAGCGCTTGGGTACCCACTGCTGGGTCAAGCATGAGAACCACACACCAGTGGGTGCGTTCAAAATTCGCGGTGGCCTCACTTACTTTGACGCGCTGAAAAAAGCCAATGCGCTGCCTAAAGAAGTGATCAGCGCCACACGCGGCAACCACGGCCAGAGTATCGGTTGGGCTGCACGCACCCATGGTGTGCCTTGCACCATCGTTGTACCTTTAGGCAACAGCGTTGAGAAGAACGCCGCCATGCGCGCGCTGGGCGTGAGCTTGATCGAGCACGGCAGTGAATTTCAAGAGGCGCGTGAATTTGCCATCAACCTCGCTAAAGAGCGCGGCGCGCACATGGTGCCCAGCTTTCACCGTGACTTGGTGCTGGGTGTCAGCACCTGCTGGTGGGAGTTTTTCAAAGCCGTGCCAACGATGGACGTGGCCTACGTGCCCATCGGCATGGGCTCGGGCGCAGCGGCGGCCATTGCGGCCAAACTGGCGCTGGGCCATAAAGTCAAAATCGTCGGCGTGGTCAGCAGCCACGCTACCAGCTACGCGCAGTCTATTGCCGCAGGCCGCGTGGTCGAATCCGCCGTCACCACGGTGCTGGCCGACGGCATGGCGTGCCGCATTGCCGACCAAGCCGCGCTGGATGTACTCATCCCGCACATCGACCACATCGTGCAAGTCACCGACGCAGAGGTAGCCGTAGCCATGCGCGCCCTCTATGTGGACACCCATAACGTGGCCGAGGGCGCTGGCGCGGCCAGCTTTGCTGCCGCTATGCAAGAGCGCGCACAGCTCAAAGGCCAGGTAGTGGGCACCACGCTATGCGGTGGCAATGTGGATGCGGATGTGTTTGCCAAAGTGCTGGCAGGTTAATTTTCCCAGATGCCACATTTCCAGCAAATCCAAGAAAATTTCGCGGATTTGCAGGAACTTGCTATTTAAAAAATAGCTGCTCCCGCGATACTTTAAAGGGCTACAGCCCCAAAAAGCAACATTACGCGTAGCCTACACCCTGCGTATTCACGTACAACGAATACAGCGAGGTACTGGCCGCCATGAACAGGCGGTTGCGGTGCACACCGCCAAAGCACAGGTTGGCGCAGCGCTCGGACAGGTCGATGCGGCCTATCAGCTTGCCTTGGGGGTTGAAGATGTGCACGCCGTCCAGGCCCACTGTGCCCATGCCCCAGCCGCACCACAGGTTGCCGTCTACATCGAGCCTAAAGCCGTCGGGTGTGCCCGGGCCTGCGTCGATGGCGATGCGCCGCCCGGTTAATTTTTTGCCGCCCACCACGTCATAGGCCAGGATGGTGCGCGGGCTGGTGCGGGACTCGACGATGTACAAAATCGACTCATCAGGAGAGAAGGCCAAGCCATTGGGCTGGTTAATGCCCTCGGCCACCACGCTCACCGTGCCGTCTGCATCAATGCGATAGACATTAGTAGGCAGCTCGGGCGTGGCCTGTTCGCCTTCGTAGTTGCTCAAAATACCAAACGACGGGTCGGTAAACCACACCGAGTTGTCAGACTTCACCACCACATCGTTGGGCGAGTTCAAGCGCTTGCCCTCAAAGCGGTCTGCCAGCACGGTGATGCGCCCGTCATGCTCGGTACGCGTCACGCGCCGCGTGAGGTGCTCGCAGGTGACGATGCGGCCCTGGCGGTCGCGTGTGTTGCCGTTGGAGTTGTTGGACGGCTGGCGAAACGGCGCTGCCGTGCCCGTTGCCTCGTCCCATTGGTGCATGCAGTTGCCCGGCACATCGCTCCACACCAGCTTGCGCGCATCGCCCAGCCACACCGGCCCCTCAGACCAAATCATGCCCGTGGCCAAGCGCTCCACTTTAGATAGCGCCAGGCGGTATTTGTCAAACGACGGGTCGACGCTGACGATGGCGGGGTCGGGGTAGCGGGGGCTGGGTTGCCAGTCGGACATGGTGGGTTCCTTGGGTAGAGGTAGATGGTCTTGGCACGTATTTGACCATCAATTGCCGCATGAAGTTACAGCAAGATAACAGGGTAAAGCAGAGCCTTAACCATGGCTCCAGCCTGTGCGCTGCACCAATTGCTCTATGGCAAACGCGCCCAACACCGAGTTGCCTTTGGTATCCAGCTCGGGGCCCCACACGGCCACGGTACCCACACCGGGCACGATAGCGACGATGCCGCCACCCACGCCGGTCTTTACCGGCAAGCCAAAGCGGTAAGCAAAATCGCCTGACGCGTCGTAGGCACCACAGGTGAGCAGTAGCGCGTTGACACGGCGGGTAGCATCTTGGCTTAAAAACTGTTCGCCGGGTCGGGCTTTGTCGTCCAGCGTTCTGTTGATGTCCAGCCCGCCGTTGGCCAGGAACATGGTGGCTTGCGCCAGTTGGGCACAGCTCATCTCGATGGCGCATTGGCGGCAATAATTGTCTAGCACCTGCTCGGGCGGATTCACAAAGTTGCCGTAGCTCTTCATAAAGTAGGCCATGGCCATATTGCGGTGCGCGGTGTCGCGCTCGGATTTGGCGGTTTGCGCGTCCCAGTTCAGCTCGGGGCTGTCGCTCAAGCGGCGCAGTGCGCCCAGCAAGGCGGTGTCCAGGTGCGCGTAGCGGCTGGTGAGCATGTCGGTAATCACCAGCGCGCCCGCGTTGATAAACGGGTTGCGCGGAATGCCCTTCTCGGTCTCTAGCTGCACCATCGAATTAAACGCCGCGCCCGAGGGCTCGCGCCCCACGCGCTGCCACACCTCGTCACCCACCAGCTTGAGCGCCAGCACAAAGGTAAACAGCTTGGAGATGCTTTGGATAGAGAACAAAGTGTTCGCGCTGCCGGTAGCCAGACAAGTGCCGTCTACCAGCGCCACGGCCATGCCAAACTGCTGTGGTGCTACCTGGGCCAAGGCTGGAATGTACGAGGCCACTTTGCCTTGCCCATACAGCGCTTGCGCGTCTTGGGCAATGTTGTTCAAAATGCCGTGGAGTTGGGCAGGAGTCAGGCGTGGGGTGCTGGGCATCTTGCGATTCTAAAGCGCGCAACACAACCGCCATCAAGCCACGCGCGTGACAGCCACCCGCCGCGCGGCGCGGCACAATGCAGACCATGGGAACACTTTACCTCGTACGCCACGGTCAGGCCAGTTTTGGCGCGGCAGACTATGACAACCTCAGCACGCTGGGCCAGCAACAGGCCGTGCGCTTGGGCGAATACTTTGCCGCCAAAGGCATGCAGTTTGACGGCGTGCTCATGGGCACGCTGCGCCGCCATGCGCAGACCTATGCGGGTATTTGCCAAGGGGCTGGCTTTGACATGAAGGCACTGGAATGGAGCGGCCTGAACGAATACGACAGTGAAGCCGTTGTCAAAGCGGTTCACACCGAACCCTTGTCCACCGAGCGCACCCCCGAGAACTACCGCCACCACTTCCGCCTGCTTAAAACTGGCCTGGCCGCATGGATGCAAGGTAGCGCCCAGCCAGTAGGCATGCCCAGCTACCCGGATTTTGTGCGCGGCATCACCAGCGCCCTAGACCATGTGCGCACTCAATTTGCGGCCAACGAAAAGAGCAAGGTACTCATCGTCAGCAGCGGCGGGCCGATTAGCACCGCAGTGGGCCATGTGCTGGGCACGTCAGCCGAAACCACCATAGAGCTTAACTTGCGCATCCGCAACAGCAGCCTTACCGAATTTGCCTTCACCCCCAAGCGCCATATGCTGGTGACCTACAACACGCTGCCGCATTTGGAGGAGTTGCCCGATTGGGTGACGTATGCTTAATTGTCGGTATTGCTATCTCAAGCACCTTAAACATTGGTCAAAATTGCCGTTTGGGAGCGTTTCAAAGCATCTGAAGGCCTGAGCAGAGGCCAAGAACCGTAATTTTGCGGCGAACAAGCTATTTCTGAGATGTCTATCGGCCTGCAGCCCTCTAAAATAATGCGGGAGCAGCTATTTATACCGTAGCACTATCAAGTGAGTGAAAAGTGAAGGTGCTCAGATACTTCCCGCTGCACCATGGCGCATACGCCGCCGCTGCGCTTTGTAATCGTAGTTGATATCGTAGTCAATGCAGTTAAACAGGCTGACAATTTGCGATGGCTGGCTTTTTTGGGCGGTCTTCACCGCAGGCTGCGGCACCTCAGGCTTTCCCGTTTTCAACCCGCCCTGGCTGCGTGCGGCTTCGATACGCGCCTTATCGGCGATGAGATGAGTGGCCATTTTTACGAGTATCCAAGTGCCGATCGTAGTGCGAATTTTGCCAGCTTTACCACCCACCAGCCTGGATGCTGCGCCTTTGATCAGACCCACACCTCATCGGAAAGGCTCTGTTCTGTGCGACGTAGAGCGCAGGGCAGAATCGCCAGACAGTGTCTGCGCAATTGGAGGCGGGCGGCGGAACTTCCGAGACAGCGTTTCGGAAACTCACATTGGCAATAGTTAATGCAGTTTTCACTCTGCTTCACTTAAAAATCACCTATGTAAGGGACGATTTAATTGCTGGTGGTACTTTGAAGTAAACATCATCCCCCACTTCAAAAGTTTGCGGTCTTACTGGGTTCATGACAACTTTTTCCGTGCTGAATCCTGATGTCGCCCAATTGCTCATCAGCTCGGAAACTTCCACCCAAAAACTATCTCGCAACCGATTTACGTCAATATTGTCGCTTTGATGAGGTGAAAATTGAAATTTGACCTCGGCATCGAAGCCATTGGTTTCGAGCCAACTAGATATTGTTATTGCAACTGGAACCGTGGAGGACTTACCGCAGTACTGATTTGCTATTTCATGCAAATCATTTGCATTGACACTCTCATATCCGCTATTCAATATGATCACCGCGCCGGAAAGAGATAAATCATTCATTCGATCCAAAGTGACGCGTACTTGGTTGCGAGCTACATCTATACGCTTGTGAACGGATTTAGACAGAATCTGTAGAAATTTTCGCCGAATCTCTGGATTCATCTGCTGAGTATCTAAATTACGAATACCTCCCAATGCATCTACAATTTTCTTTTGCGTATTCAAATTGTCGAGCCTATCTTCTTGCAAGTCTTTAAGCTCGATTACCAATTGCCCGACCTTGTAATCGGCAGTACTTGGGGTATCGGGCACTCGCTGTCCAGTATCCAGCCTTTCGCCAAATGCCCTTAAAACGACTTTGTCGATAAATGCTTCATCTAGCTTTGGCATTTGGGGCCATGTAGGATCTGTTTTACGGGTCATAACCAAATCATCGGTTTGAAAGTGAAAAAATGGACTTCCGCGTTGAGCGGCAAGATACGCCTGCCACACGTTTTTTTCCGCCTGCCTCACAAGAGATTCAATGAGCGTTGATTTTTCGATGTATTCAATGAGCTTGAAGTCACGCCTATTTATTAGGCTTCTTGCAACCCTGAGAGCATCAATTTTGTTGTCTGCCGTAGTAAAAATGCAAGCCGTACCAATTTGCCAATCGTAAAGCTCAGCATGATCTGATGTCGGAACAATGCGGACAACGAACCTGTACACAAGGGGGTTTGTTTGGATTTTGGTTTTATTAAAAAATCTCTTTGATTTTTTCATAGTCAAGAATTCCTCTTGGCTTTCCTTTTTACCCCTGCCACACCCCAAACCCCTTAGCCTGCAACGCCATCGCCAGTTCCACTTCCATCTCCTTGGCCGCTTGGTACGGCATCGGGTTGTACTTCTCATACAGCGCGGGCAGCAGGTGCAGGCCGTAGTCGGTGACGAAGCTGTTGGCTTGGATGCCGGCTTTGTGTTTGTCGAAGCGGGTGTCGGGGTCTAGGCCTGTCATGCCTACGTAGACGAAGGGTTTGCCCATGTGGTAGTCGGGGTTGCAGCGGCGGAATTTGCCGCTGTTCCATACGCGGTCGTCTAGCTCGATGACGTAGACGTGGTAGTGGTGGCTCTTGGGAGGGCGTGCGGGCTTGGGGGGTGCTTTGGCGGCCGCTTTGGTTGCCGACTTTTTTGCGGGTTTAGCTACCGTTTTGACTGCGGGTTTTGCCCCGATAGTTTTGTCCACTGAACTCGCAACTAACGCACTCATACCCGCCCGCCCGCATACTGCAAGCGCAGCTCAAAGCACACGCCGCCGTCTACGTTGCTTGCGGTGATGGTGCCGCCCATTTTGGCCATATAGGTTTTGGCTACGAAGAGGCCTTGGCCTCGGTTGCCTAGGGCGCCTGCGTCTTGTTGGTCGGACACGCCGTATTCAAATATTTTGCCCAGCATGTCGGGCGCGATATGGAGGCCTTGGTTGTGGATGGCTACCACTGCTTCGGGGGCTTTGCCTTCGCTGGTGTTCACAGTCAGGGTGATGGCGATGGGGGTACCGGGCAGGCGGTGGCGCTGGGCGTTGCGCAGGATGTGGGAGACCGCGTCTTCCAGCGAGTATTCATCCGCGCGCACGGTGACGGCTTGGGCTGCGGGGGTGAAGGTGACGCCCTGTATGCCTGCGGCGGCGCTGTTGCTGGCGATGTGGCTTAAAAACTCGTTCACATCCAGGGTTTGCACGTTCAGCGCGGTGGACTCAAACGCTTCGCTGGGCGACGCGCTGCCGTACAGCACGCGCACGGCCTGCTGCATGCGGCTGATGTAGCGGTGCGCGGGGTCGTCCACGCTGCCGTGCAGCACCATCAGGGATTGCAGGGGCGACATGATCTCGTGGCCCACGGCGTGCCAGGTGTCTTTTTCTTGCGCAACGCGGATATGCTCGCGGCGCACGTCTTCGTTCACGCGCTGCAGCAGGTCTTGCAAGCCGCCCGCCAGCACGCCCAGCTCGTCGCCGCCACGCAGGTCGCTCAGGTCTACGGCGCTCAGGTTGTCGCTGGCCACGGTGGACTTCACGCCCTTGGAGACTGTGGCCGCGCGGCGCGTGAGCTCGGTGATGCGGCGGATGATGCTCAGCTCAATGGCCAGCCAGGTGAGGAAAATGGCCAGCAACATCGCGCCTACAAACCACGACACGCGGGTGGCTACGGCCGTGAGGGTTTTGTTCACCGTGCGGATGTCGCCTGTGAGGGTGAGCTCGTAGCGGCCCAGCGGCGTGCTGATCACGTCTTGGCTGGTGATGGGTGCGTCGTAGCCATCTACCTCTAACCTGCGGATGACTTGGCCGATCAAGGGGGACAACTGCTCGGTGCTCTCTGCGCCTGCGAGGCTGACGATGTCGGCGCTGCTGCTGGCAGCGCCCAGTTTGCGTACGCGCAGCTTTTCGCCGGGCAATAACAAGGGCGTGAGCTCCGACCATGAAAACGGTGCAGTGGCACCACTGGCGTTGCTGTCGAACGCAGAGACAGGGGCGACGTAGGCTGATGACTGGGTGGTGCCCGTGGTGGCGGTGCCGTCACTTGCGCTGCTTGCGATACTCGGATTCGGCGCAAGCATTTCGACCCGCACTTTGATCTGGTCTAGATCAGTGGGGGGCCACACGATGGCGTTGGGGGCTTTTTGGTAGATGGCTTCACGGAACAGCTCAATAGGCAGACGCACGCTGACGAATGAGCGCTTGATGCAGGCGGCAGCGCCCTGCGCCTGCACGCCATCCACGCAGCGCCCGTCTTGCCACAGCCAGCCCCTGAAGTCGCGCAGCGGGCGGGTGGCAGCTGTGATGGGGCCTTTGTCTACAAAGCCTACCAGTCGGCCACGCACGTTGCCCAGGTTCGCCGCGTTGGGGCTGTCGGGCGTAAGCTCAAACGGCGCAATCCAGCGGAACTGCTCGCCGCGCATGTCCACGGTGATGCGGGCGCGGTGCGACAGGGCCAGGTCCAGCTCGCCCGAGATATGGGGCACCAGCGCGCCGCTGTGAAAGCTGCCCACGGCATAGATATAGCCACCGGCAAACGGGTTGTTGCCAATGGCCACGCACATCGACGCGGCGTCGGGGTACTGCACCAGGCAGCCAGCCATTTCTACCGCCTGCTGCGCCTTGTTGCGGTCATCAAAGTCTAGTGCCGAGAAAGGCAACACCACGGGGCGCAGTGGCGTGACTGCGCCGGTGTAAGCATTGGGGTTGAGCAGCACCAGTTGGCCGGTGGGGTGGCGCAGCTTGGCGGTAATTTGGGCTTGGTTCTTTTTAAAGCCGTCTTGGTAATTGCGGTAGCTGCGCTCTTTTTCGTCTTGCAGCACGGCCAAGGCCAAGGCTATCGTTGCCAGTGCCAGCAGCAAAAATGTGCCTCTGAAAAATACCCGCAGGCGAAATGGCACGCGCGTGGGCAGCAGCCGGTTCACGTCCAGCCCGCCGGGTAACTTCATGCTTTGCCCTTGGCGGCAGCAGCCGCAACCCCGGCCCAGCGAAAGCCGCGCATGGGCACGTTTTCTATGCCGTCAAACTGTGCGTCCAGCTCTTTAAAGGCGTCGCGGATGGTGCTGACGTGTTTGCGGATGTTGTCGCGGTTGCGCCCGCTTTTCACCACCTTGTACAGGTCCTCATAGCTCACCACCTCGCCGCGCCTTGCATGCAGGGCGGCCAGAATGCGCTGCGCCGTGAGAGGCAGGTTGACGCGCTGGCCACGCCACAAGGCGGTGTTTTGGCGCAGCGGGTCAAGCTGCAATTCCTCGCTGCTGACGACCGAAGCAACGGCCACAGGCTTGGCCTTGGCGCTGCGCAAAATGTCCAAAAAGGTATCGACAAAGTCGGCTTCTTCAAAGGTGGTTTTTTGCAAATAATCCCACGCGTCCAGCGCTTTCATGATGCTGCGGTAAATGGCGGCGGGCATTGCGGAGACCACCAGCACCGGCGTGGCGCGCTGCTTGTTGATGGCGTTGATGATGGCCACACCAGCGTGGCGCTCGCGGCCCAGCTCAATGTCCAGCACCACGGCGTCGTAGTCTTCACGGGCAATGGCGGCCTCGGCATCGTCGCGGTTAAACCATTGGTCTACGCGGATGCCGGGCTTGGCAGACTCGATCCAGCCCTTGAGCTGGTTGCTCATGGGCAGGTCGTCTTCGATTACGGCGATTTTGGTCATGGTGGGAGACAAGTGTGCAGTAGTGCGCATTATGGGCGCTAGGGCCGCTTTGCCGTGTGAGTATTTCTTCCGTTGGCGGATGTTTCTGGCTGTGGTTCGGCGCAAACACACCGCGCTTTGGCATTGAATGCTCCGCCCGTAGATTAAACAATAGAACCCATAGAGACACAGAGTGTGACTCTAGTTCTTAAACCCCACAGGAGCTCACCATGAACACCCGTTTTACTGAAATCGCCCAGACTATTCGCAACGCCTTTGGCAATGCTATTTCCCGCACTACCGAGACGCTGAAAACCACTGGCAAAAGCACCGCCCAGATGGCGGCCCAGCGCGCCAGCAAAGCACGCGGCCTGCTCATCACCACCGCCGTGATCGGCGCAGTAGGCTACGGCCTGTGGACGCACCCACCGATGCACAACGTGGCGCGCGGCGACGTGGCGGTGCGCACCAACCAAGTGACCGGCAGCACTGACGAGATCCGCGAAGGCTCCATGCTGCTGATCCCCGGCCTGCATGCGGTGCGTACCTTCTCGCTGCGTGACCAGGTGTACCAGCCCACCGAGAGCAGCAAGGCCGACGGTGCCGCGCCCTTCCAGTCAGTCGAGGGCATGTCGCTGGGCGTAGACCTGACGGTGCGCTACGCGCTGGAAGGCAGCAAGATCACGGCGCTGTCCAAAAACCTGCCCGACGACATTGCCCGCCAAATTGTGCAGCCCGCCGTGCAAGGTGTGATCTACAAAACCTTTACCCGCTACACCGTGCGCGAAATTTTCTCCAGCAAGCGCGCCGAGATCCAGCAGTTGATCGAAGCCGAGTTGGGCCCCAAGTTGGCCGCTGACGGCATAGTGCTGCGCGCCGTGCAGATCGGCAAGATTGACCTGCCCGCCGACTACCGCCGGGGCATGGACACTCTGCTCTCAGAAGAGCTGGCAACAGAAAAGATGCGCTACACCCTGGTGCTGAAAGAAAAACGGGTCAAAGAAATTGAGCTGGAAGCACAGGGCGAGAAAGTGCGCCGCGAAACGGTGGCCCAAGCCGCTGCCAGCGAGCAGGTGATTGCTGCCAAGGCGCAGGAAGAAGCCATGAAGCATGTGCTGCCGTTTAAACAAAAACAAATTGAGCAGCGCCAGCTAGAGGCTGAGGCCGACAAACAGTCACGCATCCGCACGGCAGAGGGCAGCGCCCAGGCTCGCCGCATTGAAGCCTCGGGCGAGGCCGATTCACGCCAAAAGCTGGCCGATGCCGAGGCCTACCGCATCGACAAAGTAGGCAAGATCAACAGCGAGCAAATGGCGCGTGAGGGTGCGCTGATCACCCGCCACCCACTCTTAATTCAAAAAACCATGGCCGACAAACTGAGCGACAAGATCACCGTGATCATTGCGCCTCCCTCTACCGACGGTGGCTTTATTGCCGCCGGTTTGCTAGGCGGCGCGCCCAAGGCCAAAGGCGAGCAGGTGAGCTTGCAAAGCAAGCGCAGCACCGAAGAGCCAAGCCGCGATGACCAAAACCACAACGAAGAGGTGAAATAATGATTACCGCTACCCTCCTGACCCTGGCCATCGTCACCCAAGACCAAGCCTCTCTGCGCGCCGCGCCGCGCGACTCTGCGGTGCAGCAAGCTGCCCTCTGGCAAGGCGATACGCTAGAGATTCGCGGCCAGCGCATGGACTATGTGCAGGTGTATGACCACAGGCGCGAGCGTGCTGGCTACATCCACACCAGCCAGGTTCGCATGCTGTCGGTCAAGCCAAGCGATGCGCCCGAGTTGCTGAGCGTGGTGCGCTTCTTAAAAACCAGCGCAGGTAGCGAGGCCTTGGGCGTTGGCTACACCGCCGCCTACCTCAAGGCCACACCTGCCGAGGCCATTGGTGCAGAAGCCTTTGACGCACTGGGCACCATGGCCGAGCGCCTGGCCCGCCGCGCGTCGATGAAGCACCCCAAAGCAGTGAGCGACACGCTCTCAGCCCACATGGAAGTAGCTGCGTTTTACGGCGTGACCTTTAAGGGCTATGAACGTGAAGGCGCGATGCAGCTGTGCTACAACGGCGAGGCGTTTCGACGCGTGCTGGCCCTGCCATCCAACGCCGAGCAGCGCGCCCACGCCGCGCTGGCTATCACGCGCCACGACTGCATGGCCGCAGATATGCACCCCAAAGACCGTTTAGCCCACGACCAGTGGCGCGCCGAGGTGCTGGACAAGGTAGAAGCCCCGCAGTTTGCACAGCTCAGTGAGGTAGACAAAAACCGCCTGCGCCTGCGCCGCGCCGGTGTGCAGGCCAGCCTGGCGTTTCAACAAGCCCGCCGCGCCGAGCTGCCCACCCTGGCCGCGCAACGCGCCCTGGGCGAGCTGGCCGCAGTGAACAAAGCCGAGCTGACCGATAACGACCTGCAGGAATACAGCGACACCGCCATCCGCGTAGGCGCATCGCGCTGGGCGGCAGAAAAGGCCTTGCCTGTTTCGGAAAAATTGACATTGCGCACCGAGCCTGGACAAGCGGGCGAGACCTGTGTGTCGTTGTTTGAAAATGCGGCGGATGGCAAGCCCGGCAAAGAAGCCGTCGCCAAGCGCTGCACCTACGGCATCGTCTGGGCAGCATCCAGCAACGCCCACCCCAACGGCCAAGCCTTGGCCCTGGCCGTGCAGCCGCTGGACACTTGGCGCGAGCTGTGGGTGTTTCGCAAAACTGCCGGGCAGTGGGCTATCGAAGTATTACCCCCCGCCAGCAGCAACCCCGAGCTGGGCTATGTTGAGTTTGCAGGCTGGGTGCAAGGCGCAGCGCAAATGCTGCTAGCCCGCGAGACCCGCGCGGCAGGCCGCAGCAAACGCAGCTTTGAAGTGCTGCGCATGGACACGCTGACGGCCGAGAAGCAAGCCAGCGAACCCAGCCTGTTGCTGGCCTTTGGCAAATGGCAAGACGCGGCCTGGAAGCGCCAGACGGTAAGCTTGCGGTGAGCGGTCTGACGCTATCACCGCACGCGCAGTTGGGTGTTTATCGCCTGCCCTCATGCTGGAGTACCAGAAATCGGTCAGCCGATAAACACCCAACTGCGCAGCGACCAAAGTAGCGTGCTAACGGTAGCTTCGGCGCAGATTGTCCGGTGACTACGGGTAGTGCGCAACCCCGTGTGCAGGCGATGGAGAGTATGCCGAACGACCGATTTCTGGTACTCCAGCATGAGGGCGTTTGGCATACGCTCAATCGCCCACGAAGCAGTGAAAGCGACGCGGCGCAAACACACTACTCAACCGCTGGGGAACTACAAACCAGCCTTAAGCGACAAAGCCAGCTCGTACAGGGCATTGCGCGGCTCACCGGTTATATCCGCCGCCAACTTGACCGCTGTTTTAGTCGGCAGCTCGGGCAGCAGCAGTTGCAGCACGCGCTGGCCTTCGGTGGTTTGCTTGGCCTCTGGTGCGCGGGGGTGGATGGCGATGGCGTATTCGCCTTGGGTGCGGTGCGCGTCTGCCGCCAGCCAGGCGCTG
>JANMTF010000289.1:0-4544 GCA_031390175.1 Polaromonas sp. | reverse complement strand
GACAAAATTTGCGCAAAGGTCGTAGCACCCAGAATGATGAACAAAATCATGCCAGAAATGCCCGCCGTGCCTTTGAGTGCCTTCAGTACGGCATCAAAGGTCAATACGCGGTAGCACAGCGCCAACAGCATGGTGGCAAACGCGCCCAGCGCTGCACATTCCGTCGGCGTGGCCCAACCCGCAGCGAGTGCCCCCACCACCACACCAAAAATGGACAAGGTCGGCAGTACGTAGCCAAAAAACAGGCTCCAGCGCGCCCAGCCTGTGTGTTGCACGGCATCGTCTTTTTCTACTGGCGCAAGCTGTGGGCTGATGCTGACGCGCAGCACAATCCACAGCACAAAGGCCACCGACAAAATCACGCCCGGCACCACACCGCCAATCAGCAATTTGGAAATGGAAATACCCGATAGCGAACCCAGCAATACCGTCAGCGCCGAGGGTGGAATCAGCATGTCTACCGCGCCAATGGCCATGATGGGGCCCGTGGCCAGCGTGGGGTGGTAGCCGCGTGCCAGCATGATGGGCAGCATGAGCGAGCCCAGCATGGCGGTGGTGGCGATGGTAGAGCCCGATATGGCCGAAAACACCGTTCCCGCCACCACGGCCACGACCGCAAGACGACCCGGGATGCGGTGGATCAGCCGCTCCACTCCTTCAATGACTTTGAGCGCCAGGCCGGTATGGAAAAGAATCTCACCCATCAGCACAAACAAGGGTATCGGCGTGAGCGAAAACGCTGTGACGGAGCTGACGCTGCTGCGCGCCAGTTGCATCAGCCCCGGCTCGCCCCCCATGTACAGCCAGGCTCCGATGATGTTGATGGTGATAAACGTCAACGCCACGGGCATGCCGATGAACAGCAGCAGCGTCGAGCCGCCGAGCATCAACCAGGCGGCCATGGTCCAACTGCTCATGCGGCGCTCACCGCCTCATGGCGCGGGCCGCGCACCCCGTTTTGCAGGCGATGCATGCGAAAAAACATTTCAATGGCCAGCAACATAAACACGAACGGCAGGGGAGCCAGCGCCCACCATTCGGGCGTGACGAGTGTTTTGATATTCACAGCGCCCGACTGAAAACTTGACCACGCCGCCTGCGCGCCATACCAGGCAATCACAACGCAGCAGGCCAATCCGATCACATCACCCAGCCATTCCAGCGTCCAGGCCAGGCGCGCGGGTAGGGCTTGCAGCACAATATCCACCCGAATGTGCTGGCCCTGGCGCAGCAGCCAGGGCGCGACGCACATGGTGATCAGGTAGAGCATCAGCTCGGACACCTCGGTGCTCCAGGCCAGGCCGCGCGGCATACCGGGCAGTACTACATTGCGCAAAAAAACATCGGCCACGATCAGCAGCATCATGGCAATCAAGATGGCGCAGCCCAGCAGCGACATAGCCGCCAGAAAGCGGCCATAGGCGCGGGACAGGCACTCCACGCGGCCCGTCACTTGGAAAAGAGTGCTTTGAAGCGCGCAGCGATGTCAGGGCTTTGCTTGGCTGCACCAGCCCAGCCCACGGTGTAAGCCTGATCCCGGAAGGCTTTGGAGGTGGCGGCATCAAAGCTGATGGTCTCGATACCAAAGGTCTTCTGACGCGCGGTTTCTACATTGCCGTAGCGTGTCCAAAACGTATTTTCAGCTTCCAGCGCCAGCAACTGCTTTTGCAGGTAGTTGCGCTGCACATCGGTGAGCTTTTTATACGCGGGCAGGTTCATGATGAGGGACACCTCGGCATCATAAAAACCGGGGTCAACGCGGTACTTGGTTTTTTCATGCCAGTTCAAATCAAAAATGCCGCCGATGGGCCAGCCGTAGCCATCCACCACGCCACGCTCCAGCGCGGTGTACACCTCACCCGGCGGGGTAGTCACTACACTGGCGTTCAGTGCCTGAAAGAAGTCGCGGTAGACCGGGCTGATACGAATTTTCTGTCCAGTGAAGTCAGGCTTGTCGACTTTTTTGTTGGTGTAGATGTGAAACGGCTGGTTCTCGACCATGCGTGCCAGGTACTGCATGTTGCCTTTTTCGTTCCATACCTTGTTGATGGCATCAAACGCGCCGTTCTTGCGCTGCTCGGCCACGGTGATTTGCGTCAGCTTTAGAAAATCAGCCTCCGGCATGACGTTGGTATAAAAAGCACCCGTGTTCAGCGACATATCGACCACACCGGTTTTGACGGCGTTGCCCGCTTCAAAGGTCGGAATGGCTTTGGGGCCACCCAGAAAGTTGATTTGCAAAACGCCTTTGCCCTCGGTGTTGAATTTTTGAATCCACGGCAGGATGCGCTGCACGTAAATGCCGTTTTCAGGAAAGGCGCTGACCATGCGCAAGCTCAGTTCCTGGGCCATAGCGCTGGCGCAAAAACTGGTCGCCAAGGCCATCGCGGCCAAGTGTTGCAGGGGTTTGACAAAGTGGGTTTTCATGGGTTGTCTCCTGTAGGTAAATGTGGAATGAATGATGGGGTATCAGCGCGGGCAGGTCAATGTGGTTAACACGGTTATGCAGCAGCGGCCAGCATGTGCGCTAGCGCCTGGCCACTGTCATCCTGTAGCGCGGCGCGGCTGAGCGCCTGCAATTGCGCGGCGCCTTGCGGCATGCTTTGCAGTTGCGGCAGCTTGGCCATGATGCGCTGGTAGTTGCCCCAGCCGCGCGCATGGGTGTCACCATAGCCTTTGACCAGGCGCTGCGTGCGGGCCACTTCCAGTGCCAGCGCGGGGTGTGTGGGAGCAAGCGCAACAATGTTTTTTAACCAGTCACTGATACGTTGTTGCTCTACGGCAAAACGCAGTGATTTGGGGCGCAGCGGCCTGAGAGCGGCAATCGCATACAACATCACATAACCCCGAATGGAACTGGTTTGCACCACCCGGCCCTTGCGGGTCACAGGCCGCAACAACGCTTGCGCCCAGCCTGACTGGAGCAGCCAACGCCCCCAAGCAGCGGGTAGTGTGTCGGCAATTTCTTCCATGCGGGGGTGTAAAAACTCGTGGATACCCAAGTGCTGCGCTGTGTTGATTTTGACTTCAACGCCCACCCGCCCAAAGCGGGTGCGACGGGTTTTCAAATCGGCCACCCGTATGGTGTCTTCATACGACATCCACAATGCCAGGTGGCGTGCTGTCTCGTCCAGCAACTCGTGCGCCGCCACCGGATCCTCGGGCAAGGCGCGAACCAGCGGTATCAACTGATCTAGATAAGTGACGGCATACGCCACATCCTGGTAGTCCGCCATGCGGGTGATGCCAGCGACCAAGGTCGCGTGGTTGGCGGGGGTGAAGTCTTTTTGTATCCGTTGTGCCAACGTGGCAAGTCGCGCACCAACCTTCAGCGCGGTGGTTTCTTCACGCGCATTAACTACCATGGCTTCAGGCGATGGTTGCGCCGCATTAAAACCCGCTGCAAAAGCCTTGAGGCTGGTCTTAACACCCACGCCAGCGCGTGTGATGGTGGCCTCAAACTGCGCACGGCTAAAGGGCAGGCTGCCAGATGCTGCCAGCGCGCCATACAGCGCTGGGGCAATCAGGCTACCCGCCTGGTCAGCCAAATGCGCAAAATCTGCATGGATCCATTTTTTAGCAGCGGCTTGCGCACCCGCCATCAATGTGTCGGTATCCACACGGCCATCACCCATGGCGGTGCGTTCCGTCATCGAATACACCCTGTGCGTCGATGCAATAAAGGTCGTGCGTGCAGCGCTGACCAGGCCACGCTGCAAGGCACGCCCAGCCTCCATCAGCTCGGAGGCCAGCACCACATCGACCTCTCCCGGCACGGGCCCCAAGGCCATCACGGGCAGGCTGCCGGAGGGCGTGGCCGCTTCAGGAAACATCTCCAGGTAGTACACCGTCGCGCCCGTGCGCTGCGCCACGCCGGGGACGGAGGTGGTTTGCGCAAAGTAGCCGTTGTGCTCGGCCAGGTCTACCAGCCAGTCGGCCAGCACACCGCCGCCTTCGCCTCCCATGGCTAATATCGCTATGGTGATGGAACGGGGTGCCCCCACGCTTTTCACTTCGTGTAATACGCTGCCCCCCGAGTGGGCTGAACTTGCTTGGGGCGGCCCTGCGCTGCGTTCGCTACGGAGGGTCATGCCGCAATCCCTTCCAGCCGCCGTTCGATGCGGTCTTGCAACCAGCCAATCACGGCGGTGCGCAAGCGCAATTTAACGCGGTCCCAGCGCGTGGGGTTGTTGATGATTTCAGCGCGGTAAAACGACGGGCAGAGCACGGCGGCATGCGCCACTTCACCACACAAGCCGCAGCCCACACAGCTGTCAATCACAGTGGCAATCGGGTCACGCCGCAGCGGGTCAGGATTGGGCATGATGGTCAGTGACGGGCAACCCGACAGGCGTATGCAGGAATGGTCGCCCGTGCAAGTGTCGGGGTCAATGCCAAAGCGTTCGCGCACCACGCGCTCGCCACTGTCGATGCGTTTTTTGATTTGTGGTTTGATGCGGCGCTGGCGATTGAGCTGGCATTCGCTTTGCGCCACGATAACTTTGGGGCCTTTTTCTTTTGTAGTCAGCGCCTCACGCAGCACA
>JANMTF010000092.1:0-12520 GCA_031390175.1 Polaromonas sp. | reverse complement strand
GATCCGCGCCATCCGTGGTGTGAGCCTGCAAGTGCGCCGGGGCGAGATAGCCACCGTGCTGGGCTCCAACGGCGCAGGTAAAACGACGATTCTCAAAACGATCTCCGGCATCATCGATCCGCGCAAAGGCAGCATCGAATTTAAAGCCCGTGACATCACCGCCAAAGACCCGGCCTTCATCGTGCAGCAGGGCCTGGTGCAGGTGCCCGAGGGGCGAGAGGTGTTCCCGCTGCTGTCGGTGCGTGACAATTTGCTGATGGGTGCCTACACCCGCAAAGACAAAGACGGCGTGGCGCGTGATATGGAGTCGGTGTACACCTACTTCCCTATTTTGCGCGAGCGGGCGCTGCAAGATGCGGGCTTGCTCTCAGGCGGCCAGCAGCAGATGCTGGCGATCTCGCGTGCAATCATGGCCGCACCCGATTTGATTTTGCTGGACGAGCCCAGCCTGGGCCTATCACCCAAACTCACCAAAGAAATTTTTGAAATTGTCGTGCGCATCAACCGCGAGCGCGGCACCACCATCCTGCTGGTAGAGCAAAACGCCAACATGGCGCTCAACGCCGCCGACTACGGCTACGTGCTGGAGAACGGCCGCATTGTGATGGAAGACACCTGCGCCAAACTGCGCGAGAAGGACGATATCAAAGAGTTCTATCTGGGCATGAAAGAAGAAGGCGTGCGCGGTGAGCGGCGCTGGAAGAAGAAGAAGAATTGGAGGTAATGCGTGTCAAACTTGTGGGATCTTTCTAGCATCCAGCCCGGCACCGACATCATGGTGCAGGGAGACACCATTCCCAGCATGTTCCGAAATGCAGTCAAAGAGCGCGCGGCCAAAGTATGGATGCGGCAAAAAGAACTGGGCATTTGGCGTAGCTGGAGCTGGACGCAAACAGATACCGCCATGCGCGAGATTGCGCACGGCCTGTTGTCGATGGGTTTTGCGTCGGGCGAGACAGCCTCCATCCTGTCCAACACCGTCATCGAATGGGTGTTGGCCGACATCGCCGTGCTCAGCTGCGGTGGTGTGGCCAACGGCATTTACCCGACCGATGCCGCCTCCCAGGTGCAGTATCTCTGCGAAGACTCTGCGACCACAGTGCTGTTTGTCGAAGACGACGAGCAGCTAGACAAAGCGCTGGACGTGCGCGCCCAATTGCCCAAGCTGCGCAAGATCATCGTGTTCGATATGGAAGGTCTGCGCAAGGTAGACGACCCGATGGTGATGGGTCTGGATGCACTGCGCGCAATAGGGCGCGAGTATGTTCAGGCACATGCGGGCGAGCTCGACCTGCGCATTGAGGCGGTGCAACCCGAAGCGTTGGCTATTCTTGTCTACACCTCAGGCACCACCGGCAAACCCAAGGGTGCCATGCACAGCCACAGCAGCCTGGTGCATACCGTGCGCGGCTACAACACCCTGGTGGCGCAAAACGGCGACGACGAGCGGATGTGCTTTTTGCCGCTGTGCCACATAGCCGAGCGCGTAGGCGGCGAATACCACGCTCTGTACACCGGGGCCAAGCTTAATTTTGTAGAAAACCCCGAGACCGTGCCCGAGAATGTGCGCGAGATTGCGCCCACGGTGTTCACCGCTGTGCCGCGCGTGTGGGAGAAGTTTTACTCCGGCGTAATGATCGCGCTGAAAGAAGCCGGCATGGTGCAACAGGCCGCGTATGCCTGGGGTATTGGCGTGGGCACGCAAATAGCAGACAAGGTGCTGGCCGGGCAGCCAGTGGATGGCTTCCTGAAGCTCAAATTCAACATAGCCAAGCTGATTGCCCTGAACAATGTGCGCAAGATGATCGGCATCCACAACGCACGCCTGCTGGTCACGGGCGCTGCGCCGATTGCACCTGATTTGATCAAATGGTATTTAGCCCTGGGTGTACCCATGCTGGAAGTGTGGGGCATGACCGAGACCTGCGGCGCGTCCACCGGCATGCCGCCTGGCCGCATCAAGCCCGGCTCTATTGGCCCGGCGGCCAACTACAACGAGGTGCGCATAGACGAAGCCACAGGCGAGATACTGGTACGCGGCAAAAACGTGTTTATGGGCTACCTCAACCAACCCGAAAAAACCGCAGAGACGATCGATAAAGACGGCTGGCTGCACACCGGCGATGTGGGCAGTATGGACGCGGACGGCTACTTCAAAATCACCGACCGCATGAAGGACATCATCATCACCGCAGGCGGTAAAAACATCACGCCGAGCGAGCTGGAGAATGAGCTGAAGTTCTCGCCCTACATCACCGACGCGGTGGTGATTGGCGACAAAAAAGCCTACCTCACCGTCATCATCATGATCGACCAAGAGAACATTGAAAAATACGCCCAAGATAACGACGTACCCTTTAGCAACTACGCCAGCCTCACCCGCGCGCCCGAAGTGCAGGCGTTGATTCAAGAGGTGATGGAAGCCGTGAACAAGAAGTTTGCCCGGGTAGAGCAGATCAAGAAGTTTTGGCTGCTCGATACCCAGCTGTCAGCTGAGGACGAAGAGTTGACCCCCACCATGAAGCTCAAGCGCAAGCTGGTGCAAACCAAATACGCCCCGCAGATTGAGGCCATGTACAAGGGTTGATGTATCTCTGATACCAAATGCCAACCCCCCTCGCAAACCCGATGATCGTTTAGCCCAGTTGACACGTTCTTGCCTGAACTCCACACTTGTTTGATCCTCTGTTTTCATTTTTTAGGAGCACTCCATGACACTCAAAACCCTCGCCGCCACCGCTGCTTTGGCCGCTCTGGCTCTAGGCAGCACCCAAGCGCTGGCGCAAAAAGCGCAAGGCGTGAGCAAAGACGAAATTTTGATCGGTTCGATCCAGGATTTATCGGGCCCCATCGCAGGCTTTGGCAAGCAAATCCGCCTGGGCATGATGCTGCGCGTGGACGAGATCAACGAGCAAGGCGGCATCAATGGCCGCAAGCTGAAATTGATCGTGGAAGACTCTGCTTATGATCCCAAAAAGGCAGTGTTAGCGGCGCAAAAACTCGTCAACCAAGACAAGATTTTCCTGATGGCAGGCCATTTAGGCACGGCGCAAAACCTGGCCGCCATGCCGGTGCAATTTGAGAAGAACGTGATTAACTTCTTTCCGGTGACTGCCGCGCGCGAGATGTACGAGCCCTTCCACAAGCTCAAATACTCCTTTGCCGCTACCTACTTTGACCAGATGCGCACCGCCTTGCCCAAGCTGGTGAAAGAAAAGGGCGCCAAAAAAGTGTGCACCATGTACCAAGACGACGAGTTTGGCCTGGAGGTGGTGCGCGGCGCAGAAGCTGGCCTCAAGTCTATGGGCATGGAATTTACCGAGCGCACGTCCTTCAAGCGCGGTGCTACCGATTTTTCCAGCCAAGTGGCCAAGATGAAGGCCGGCGGCTGCGATTTTGTAGTGCTGGGCACCATCATCCGCGAGACCATTGGCGGTATCGGCGAGTCACGCAAAACGGGTTTCAGCCCCACCTTCCTGGCCTCCAGCGCAGGCTACACCGACCTCATCCACAAGCTGGGCGGCGCAGCCATGAACGGCCTGTACGCCACCATGACGGTGCAAAACCCCTACCTGGACGAGGCCTCCCAGCCCATCCGCTTTTGGGCCAACAAGTACAAAACCAAGTTCAACGAAGATCCCACCGTGTTCTCGGTCTATGGCTACACCGTCGTGGACACCTTTGCCAAGGCCGCGCAAAAAGCCGGTGCCAATCTGAGCACCGAAAGCTTCATCAAAGCCATGGACACCATGTCCATCCCGCCCGACATCTTCGGCAGCGCGCCTTCCAGCTTCTCGCCCACCAAGCGCTTGGGCAGCGACGCATCCCGCCTGTCGCAGATCACCGATGGCAAGTGGAAAGTGGTGTCGGACTATGTGAAGCAGTAACGCAATCTAACGCGTATCTGGTCTAGCCGCTGGCATATACCCAGCGGCTTTTTTATGAGCCATCTAAGGCAGTACCGCAACAAAACACTTCGGTTGTTGTATCAAATATATAGTGTCAAGACACAATGTACGCAGCCGATCCCATCGATAGCAGCGTGCCGTCAGCACCTAAAAACTCCATGCGCGTGCTGGCTACGCGTGAGCCGCAGCGCAGCACCTCGGCGCGCAGCTCAAACCACTCGCCGATGGCGGGGCGCAGGTAGTCGATGCGCAAGTCAATCGTGCCGAGTTTGTTAAAACGCTCAATGCGTTTGGCTACGGGCTCATCGCGGTGGCGCGCGCCGACTGCGGCCATGACGCCGAAGCCGCCGATAGCGTCCAGGCTGGCGCTGATGACACCGCCGTGTACGCGGTTGTGGGCGTAGTGGCCTACAAACTCGGGCTTCATCTCGATGCGTGCGGCTACTTTGTTGGCCGACACTGCGGTAATTTTTAAGCCCAGGGTGCGGTTGAAAACGATTTTGTGTTCAAAGATGTCTTTTAAGGCATTGATAAATTCGGGTTCAAGAGGCAAATCAATAGAAACGGATTTTTTGGTCATGCAGTGATTGTGGCAGCTAATGCGCAAACTCCACACTGCTTGGATGCAGCGCAAGCGGGGTCAGAGCAAAATTTAGTACTGGATTGGTGTGTTGCCGGATGGATGGTCGTCCTGAATTTTGATCTGACCCCGGTTGCTTTGTCGCGCCTGCAATAGGAGATAGACACTACAGCCCCATCTGCTTGGCGGCCAGCTCTTTCATGATCTCTTCTGCGCCACCACCAATCATCATGATTTTGACTTCGCGGTAGATGCGCTCACTGGCCGTGCCGCGCATATAGCCCATGCCGCCCAGGATCTGCACGGCTTGGTCGGCGCAGAACTGCATGGTTTGGGTGGCGTAGTTCTTTAGCAGGCAGACGCTGGCTACCCAGTCGCTGCCGGTGTCGCCGCTGTCGTGCTGCGCGGCTACTGCCTCTGTCCACGCCAAGGTCGAGCGGATGCGCATTTGCATGTCTATCAGTTTGTGGCGAATGACCTGGTGCTCTACCAGCGCGCTGCCAAAGGTTTTGCGCTGCTGTGCCCAGGCCAGGGCTTCGTCGTAGCAAGCTTGGGCAAAACCTAGCGCGCCTGCGGCCATGGCGACGCGTTCGCCGTTGAAGTTGCCCATGATGATTTTGAACCCTGCACCCTCACCGCCTAGCAGGTAGCGGGCGGGCACGCGCACGGCGTCGAAGTGGATGTGCGCGGTGTCGGAGCACCACCAGCCCATTTTGTCCAATTTGCTGCGGGTGATGCCGGGGCTGCTGGCGGGGATGAGCAGCATGGAGATGCCACCTGCGCCGCGTTTACCATCGGTGCGCACGGCGACGGTGAGCCAGTCGGCGCGAAGGCCAGAGGTGATGAAGGTTTTTTCTCCTTGCACGATGTAATGGTCGCCATCGAGTGTAGCTGTGGTGTGCAGGGCGGCTACGTCGGAGCCGCCGCCCGGCTCGGTAATGCACAGGGCGGAGATTTTGTCGCCGCGCAGTACGGCGGGCAGCACTTCCTGCTTGACGGTATCGCTGGCGTAGGCCAGTACGGGTGGCATGCCGATGTTGTGCGAGAAGAGCGATGCAAATACCCCGCCGCTGGTGCCGTAGCGGGCGAGGCCGAGCCACATGCCCAGCTTGACGAACATGGGGGCGGGCGCATCGTCCTCATCGCCACCGCCTAGTGACTGTGGGTAGCCGATGCCCAGCAGGCCCAGCTCGGCGGCGCGCTGGTACAGGCTACGGGGGAATTCGCCTGCGTCGTCCCAGGCGGTGACGTGGGGGGCAATTTCGGTTTTGGCGAAGCGCTCGACCAAGTCGCCTAGGGCCGTGTGCGCTTGCCTTGTGTCGTCACCGTTCATGCGCTGCCCTCTGCCGCAAAACGCAGTAGCACCTGCTGCGGGGCTACCTGCTGGCCTGGGCTGACTTGCACTGCCTCCACCACGGCGTTGCGTGGTGCGGTGATGGCATGCTCTAGCTTCATGGACTCTATGGTTAACAGCACGTCGCCTTTGTGTACCGTGCTGCCTGCTTGCGCGGCGATGGCCAGTACCTTGCCGTTCATGGGGGCGCGCAGTTCCAGGGTTGCGTTAGCTGATGCGCTGCGCTGCGGTGGGTCGAAGGATGCATCTTCTACCCACAGGTCGATGCCATCTTGTTGCACATGCCACCGATGGGCTGCAGTTTGTGCGCTATGTGTCTGCGCTATAGCAGGCGAAGTGCGCGGTGTCGTGGCAGGCGTAGTGACAGGTAGGGCGATGTCCTGCAGCTTGCCTGCCATACGCAGGCGCACAGGGCGATCAAAGGGACAGGCTAGCTCAATGTGTGTTTTAGTAGAAAAAACAACCTCCAGCCCAATAAAAACATGCGCAAGCAGCTCCTCTTTTTGTAGTGCTTCGCGGATCGCATCCCCATTGCGGGACAGGAAGGCAATGTCTGCCTGGCCTGCGCGAAACTCTGCGTGCTGTAGGCAGTGCCATAAGAGCCGCCGATTGGTCGGCAGGCCCAGCACCGCGCATTGGCTCAAAGCCGTTTGCATTGCATCTATTGCCGCCTCGCGCGTGGTGGCATGCACGATCAGCTTGCCCAGCATGGAGTCGTAGTGCGGCGAGACGCGCAGGCCCTCGAACAGCGCATGGTCAAAACGCACGGCACCAGTGGGAGGCACAAAGCGCGCTACCCGCCCGGTGTGCGGCACAAAGGCTGCGTCTTCGGCGCATAGACGCACTTCGATGGCATGGCCCTGCAGCTTGACTTGGGACTGTTGCAAAGGCAATGGTTCGCCGCGTGCGATGCAGATTTGCCATTCCACCAAATCCAAACCCGTGCGCAATTCGGTCACTGGATGCTCGACTTGCAGCCTAGTATTCATCTCCATAAGGTAGAACGAACTGCCCTCCACCAAAAACTCCACCGTCCCCGCGCCTACATAGCCCGCAGCCAGCGCTAGCTTCACCGCACTCTCGCACATCTGCGTGCGCAGGGCTTCACTCAGCCCGGGACTTGGCGACTCTTCGATGACCTTTTGATGCCTGCGTTGCACGCTGCAGTCGCGCTCACCTAGATGGATGCAGTGGCCGTGCGCGTCGGCAAATAGTTGCACCTCGACATGGCGCGGTGCGAGCAGGGCGCGCTCTAGCACTACGTCGCTCGATCCAAATGCTGCCAGCGCCTCAGCACGGGCGCTGTGCAGGGCTTGCAAAAATTGCTCAGGCTGCACTACCAAACGCATGCCGCGCCCGCCGCCGCCTGCGCTGGCTTTGACCATCAGCGGCGTGCCGAGCCGTTGCGCCTCAAGTGTCAACGTGGCATCGGACTGGTCGGCACCAAAGTAGCCAGGTAGGCAAGGCACGCCGCAGGCTTGCGCCAGTTGCTTGGCTCCGGCCTTGCTGCCCACCGCGTGGATGGCGGCGGGGGGTGGGCCGATCCACACCAATCCCGCGTCGATCACAGCCTGCGCGAAGGCCGCGTTTTCGCTTAAAAAACCGTAGCCCGGATGCACCGCATCTGCTCCCGAGCTTTGGGCTGCGGCGATGATTTTGGCGATATGCAAATAAGTTTCGCCAGATGCGTTGCCCCCCAGCGCGCAGGCCATGGTGGCTTCGCGCACGGGCAAGCTGTCTGCATCAGCATCCGAATACACGGCCACGGTTTCGATGCCCATGGCATGCGCCGTGCGGATAATGCGCCGCGCAATCTCGCCGCGATTAGCGATGAGGATGCGGCGGATGCTGCGCGGCTCTTTGGATGGTGAAGTACTCATGCTGCCCAGCCCGGTTTTCGTTTATTTGCGAAGGCGTTTAAGCCTTCAGCAGCCTCAGGGGAGCGCAGGCTTGCTGCAAATTCAATAGCTGCTTGCGCACGTATTTTGCTGGCTAGAGGCATAAAATGCATTAAAAATAGACGTTTGGATGCCGCCACAGCCTGCGGTGCGGCGCTCTGTAGGCTGACGATGCGCGCCAGCACCTCTGCAGCCAATGCGCCTTGGGCCACCACTGTATCAACCAAGCCCAACGCCTGCATCTGCGCCGCGCTGTGCTTGGCACCCGTCAGCAGCAGGCTGCGCGCTGCCTTGTCACCCAGCCGCCATTGCACAAAAGGCGCAATCTGCGCGGGCACCACACCCAGCGTGACCTCGGGCGTAGCAAACACCGCTGCATCCGTAGCCACCACAAAATCTGCACAACACACCAGCCCAAAGCCACCGCCCATCGCCGCGCCGTCTACCGCAGCCAGCAAGATCTGCGGCAGGTGGCACAGCGCCAGCAGCAGCTCGCCAAAGCGCGCATTTATGGCGATCAACGGGTCTACTTCACCGCTTTGCAAGGCCTGGCCAATACTCTTGGCAAATCCGCCCAAGCTGCCACCTGCGCAAAACGCGCCGCCTGCGCCCTGCAAGACGATAAAGCGCAGCGATGTATCGCCAGCAGCGCGGGCGCAGGCGGCGAACAAGGCCTCTACCATCGCCTCGCTCAGCGCATTGCGAGACGCAGGGTCGTTGAGCGTCCAATGCTCGCACTCTCCCTCGCGGGTAATCAACAGTGTGTGACTCATGGCGTACGGCTCAGAATGCTCAAGCCGCAGGCCGTTTGGCAATGCCCATGATCCTGGCGATGATGCCCATCATCACCTCGTCCGCGCCGCCGCCTATCGAGGCCAGGCGGCCATCGCGGTACATGCGCGAGACTTTGTTCTCCCATGTATAGCCCATGCCACCCCAAAACTGGAGGCACCCGTCCGGCACCAGGCGGTTGAGCCGCCCGGCTTTGAGCTTGGCCATAGAGGCCAGCTCGGTCACGTCTTGGCCCTCTACATACAAATCACAGGCTCGGTAGGTGAGCGCACGCAGGCTCTCCACCTCAGTTTTCATTTCGGCCAGCTTGAACTGCACCCACTGCTGGTCGGCCAGACTGGCACCAAACAGCTTGCGCTGCTGCGCCCACTCCACCGTCCAGTCGATGCAGTTGGTCAGCGCCTGCAGGCAACTGGCCGCTGCCCATAAACGCTCTTCTTGAAACTGCGTCATCTGCATCATAAAACCCGCACCTTCTTTGCCCAGCAAGTTGCGCTGCGGTACGCGCACGTTGTCAAAATAAATCAGCCCGGTGTCGCTGGCGTTCATGCCAATTTTCTTGATCTTCTGCGCAATCTCGATGCCTGGGGTCATCTTGCCTGTGGCTCTGTCCCGCATCGGCACCATGATGAGGGATTTATTTTTATGCGATGGCCCGGTAGCGGATGGCTCGCTGGTGTTGACCAGCATGCACATCCAGTCGGCCTGAAAGCTGTTGGTGATCCACATCTTCTGCCCGCTGATGAGGTAGTCGTCGCCGTCTTTCTTGGCATAGCTTTTGATGGAGGCTACATCGCTGCCCGCCCCTGGCTCGCTCACGCCAATGCAGCCCACCATGTCGCCTGCAATCGAGGGTGCGAGAAATTCCTTCTTCAACTCCTCACCGCCAAAGCGCGCCAGCGCGGGCGTACACATATCCGTCTGCACCCCAATCGCCATCGGTATCGCCCCGCAGTGGATATGCCCCAGCGTCTCCGCCATCGCCACCGCATAGCTGTAGTCCAGCCCCATACCGCCATACGCCTCGGGCTTGGTCAGGCCCAGCAGGCCCAGCTTGCCCAGGTCTTTGAACACTTGGTGCGCCGGGAATATCTCGGCGGCTTCCCATTCATCGACCTGCGGATTGATCTGCTCGTCGATGTAGCGCTTGAGGGTTTTCTGAATTTCCTGGTGTTCGTGGGTGTATTGCATTTCTTTCTCTCAGGTTTCTAAACAGCCAATGCCAATGCGGACAGCCGAACGCAGAGGGCGCAAAGATTTCGCAGAGGGCGCAAAAGAAGACAAAAAAATACCAAATGAAAAATGCTATTTCTAGTTATTTTTCTAAAAATTTTTTTGTATTCATTTTTGTATTGTCTTTTTTGCGTCCTCTGCGAAATCTTTGCGACCTCTGCGTTCGGCTGTCCGTATTCGGCTGCTGGTACGAGGTATTCGATTTTCACATCCGTGCCACTCCAAACTGCATAGGCCGCAGCTGCGTCTTCTCAGCCGCTGCGCACATCTCCAAACACTGCGTCAGCACAGAGCGCGTATCGCGCGGGTCAATCACGCCGTCGTCTAGCAACAGGCCCGAGGTGTAGAACGCATCGGATTGGGAATTAAACAGCGCGACGATTTGGTCGAACTGGACTTTGGATTTTTCTGCTTCGGGCGCGATGCCTTTGCGTGCCATAGCTGCATCGGTGACGATCTGCATGGTGCGGGCGGCTTGCTCGCCGCCCATCACCGAGGTTTTGGCGTTCGGCCAACTGAACAAAAAGCGTGGCGCAAAACCGCGCCCGCACATGCCGTAGTTGCCTGCGCCAAACGATGCACCGCACTGGATGGTGAGTTGCGGCACGGTGGCGTTTGTCACCGCCTGGATCATCTTGCTGCCATGCTTGATCATGCCTCCTTGCTCGCTATCCTTGCCCACCATGTAGCCCGTGGTGTTTTGCAGGTAGAGGATGGGGTGGCCGAGCTGGCACATCCACTGGATAAAGTGCGTGGCTTTGTTGGCACCGGCCACGTCAATGGGGCCGTTGTTGCTGATGATGCCCACCGCGTGTCCACCGATGCGCGCTTGCACGCACAGCGTAGCCGCGCCGTACAGCGCTTTAAATCCCAGCAGCTCAGATGCATCGACAATGCGCGCCATCACCTCCCGCATGTCGACGGGTTGGCGCAGGTCGTCGGGCATTAGGGCGAGCAGGTCGTCTGCTGGAAGGGCGGGCTCACACCCTACCGTTCGGGCTGAGCCTGTCGAAGCCTTCATACTCGCAGACCCTTCGACAGGCTCAGAGCGAACGGCGCAGGTGTTCCAGCTTAAGTTCGATATCACTTGCTTCGCTATGCCAATAGCATGCCTATCGTCTTCAGCCAAGTATTCCCCCAAGCCAGAAACCGTGGAGTGCATCTCCGCCCCGCCCAGTTCTTCCTCAGTCGCCACTTCACCGGTAGCCGCCATCAACAAAGGCGGCCCGGCCAAGAAGGCGCGGGAGCGGCCACGCACCATGATGACCACATCCGAGAGGCCCGGCATGTACGCGCCGCCCGCCGTACCCGAGCCGTGCTGGATGGTGATGACCGGGATACCCGCGCTGGACAACCGCGCCAAGTTGCGAAACAGCGCGCCGCCTTGCACAAAGCCCTCCACTTTGTAGCGCATCAGGTTCGCGCCCGCGCTCTCTACCAGGTGGATAAAGGGCAGCTTGTTTTGCAGCGCGATCTCTTGCAGGCGCAAAATTTTATCCAAACCCATCGGCCCAATAGCTCCTGCATCAATCCCCGAGTCGCTGGCCACCAGCATGCAGCGCGTACCCTCGATAAAACCAATGCCCGCGACCATGCCGCCACCGGGCACCGACTTGGCCGGGTCTTTGCTGTCCTGCATATAGCCTGCGAGTGAACACAGTGGCAAGTACGGCGTGCCGGGGTCGAGCAGCAGGGCCACGCGCTGGCGCGGCAGCAACTGACCGCGCTTGTCAAACACGGGTTTGGATTGGGCCGATGCGTCGGAAGAGCGCTGTTCCAGGGCGCGCAGCTGCGCTATGCGCTCCAGCATGGCATCGCGGCGCGCAAGTGCCTGTGGGCTGGCGGCATTCCATTGGGTTTGAAATGTCATGTTCAGCCTATGCGAGTAGAGGTAACGCAAAAAGCGCAAAAAATTCGCGAAAAACGCAAAAATTTATGAGGGTTGAGCATTTAATTTTTTCAGGAAAATACTTTGGGTATTTGATACCGATGAAACCCATCAAACGGTTTCACCGCATCGCGCCCCATCGCCTCGCTCGTAGGCTGCTGCATAGGCCAGCCCATGCGCACCTGGGGCCGCGCGCCGTCTACGCGCATGACAGTGCCGCTGATAAAGCTGGCCGCAGGCGAGAGCAAAAACACAATTGCTGCGGACGTTTCGGCCTCGTTGCCAAAGCGCCCCAGTGGCACCGTCTTGGCCATCTCACGCAGCATGTCGCCTGCCTCGGGCGGGTACTGGTCCATGCCGCTGGACGCGATGTAGCCGGGGGCCACCGCGTTCACCCGCACACCGCTAAACGCCCATTCTGCGGCCGCCGTCTCGGTCAAGCTCACCATGCCCGCCCGCGCCGCGCCACTGTGCGCCATGCCTGGCATCGAGCCCCAGATATCCGCCACGATGTTGACAATCGCCCCACCGCGCGCCTGCATGGACTGCACATAGCACTCCCGCGCCACCAAAAAGCCACCGGTCAAGTTGGTGTTGATGACAGCCTCCCAGCCCTTGGCGCTGATTTTTTCCAGCGGTGTGATGTACTGCCCGCCCGCGTTGTTGACCAGTCCGTCGATCTGTCCATGCTGTTTCACGATGTCGCCAATCGCCGCTTTCACCACGTCTTCATGCCGAATATCGCAGACTTGGTAGCTCACCAAGCCGCCATTCTGTTTGATTTCTGCGTCCACGGCCTGCAGTTTTTCCAGATTGCGCCCCAGCAGCACGACCTGCGCCCCCAACGCCGCCAGCTCGTGCGCCGTG